>JAJFBI010000626.1 GCA_020697385.1 Microvirga sp.
GGAAAGGCCATCATTGCGGGCCGCCCTTACCGGTCCGTCGACGAACTCGTGTCCAAGCGCGTGCTGAAACGGTCCACCTTCAGCCGGATCAAAGACCGGATCACGATTGAGGCCGTTTCGCAGCCGAGTGAAGGGGTGAAGGCTCTTCGCGTGCGAGGGTGAACTACTCATAGGCGCGTGTAGGCCCGCATCGTGCTGGATTTCGGCTCCACTCCGGCGCCAAGAGGGGAACACTAGCCGGTCCCGGCTTCCAATCGATGTTCGTGCTGACGCCGGAAGGCGTGACCGCGACCGATCCCATCAGCTACGGCCGGCCGCAGGCCGCGACCACCTACACAACACCCAATAACCTCGTTACCGCGCACTTACCCCTCGCTGCATCCTCGGATCTATGGCCGTGGTAGGGGCGGGCTGGCGGTCATGGCTACTGTTCTAAAGACGCTCGGCGTGGTGGCTTGGGCAATTATTGTCGGAGGCTATCTCTACCCCCGGGCGATGCCGCTCCCGCTGTCGCCGGATGCCCTCGCGGTGGTTGGAGCGATCCTGATCGGCGCATCCCTAAGCCGCTAGCGCGTCGGCTTGATCGCCTGTCCTGATCCTTGATCGAGAAGCTGCCCGCTCTCGAGCCAGCCATGCGTTCCGGTGCGAGCGCTCAGACATGTTGTCGGCGGGTCCGCGTTGCGCGCCCGGCGCGCGCCGTTGCTGTACAGCCGAAGAGTGGGAAGCTGGCACGAAGAAACCTTGGCTGTTCCCGCGCGTTGGTAGTCCGCCCCGATCGAGGGTTGCTTATGAAGGAGCTGTTCGATGCCAGACCAGGAAACAGAGGCTTCGTCTGAGCGAGGTGATTTTTTTACAAAACTTCAGAGGGAATTGCACGTGTCAGCGTTTCTCATCAAACGAACCAGAAAGGAGCTAGTGCGGGCTCGTCGCAGAGGTGGACGGCACGCCGGTATCGATGGGCACGAGCTCATCGAACGTGCGTGATCGAGCGAACGTTTGGCGTCTTTGGCCTGAACGTGCCGTCTTCAGCGGCGCGGAATTGCGGTGCTTTGCAGAAACGGAATGGCCGATGCCCAAGCTTTGTGACATTGTTAGCGTCACTCAAGTGAGGGCTGGCCACACGCCATGGCCGAGAGACCATCGACAGAACTGCGCCTTGAGCTCATCGAAGCGCGCCTGGGCGCTCAGGAAGTAGCCTTGCGGTGGCTGCTCAAGGCGATCGCTTCGATCGACGGTCGCAGCGGCCACGCCGTCGCGCTTGCATTGGAGGTCGTCGAGCTCGAGCAACTCGAGCTCACGGGGGAGGAGGACGCCACGGTCCGGTTTCTCCGCCGCTTCCGCGAGCAAATCGAGGAGCCAGCGGCAGCAACTCACGCCCTGTGAACGCTAATCGCTGCTCAGACGGACCACTTGTCCCCACAACAGAGAAGACCTTGTTGAGGCCGCTTGTCTGGGCAGAGGCGGAACCCGGCCGCGCGCCGATGCTGAGACGCACACCTGATCTGCACCGGGTCAGTGCAAAGCGATCATTCGCGACCGTGCTTCGGTGATTCCGTTTGCGAGCGCCTGTCCGTAAAGGGTCTTCGCTCGGTCGCGGTCGCTCTTGACCCCACGGACACGCCACGCCGAGAGCACGTGGGGATCGTAGGTTTCCGCGAGGGCGAAGATCGCCCGGGGGTCGCCGGACGAGGCCGCGCGTTCCAGCACAAGTCGAGCCGCGGAGATGTCGGCGAGCGCGATGAGCCTCGCCGCACGGGCCCTCATCGACTGTAGCTCCTCCGGGGAAATCTCGCCACGGGCGGCCATCAACGCGGACTTCTCCGCGGCCGCCTTAGCTTCGGGAGACAGCACGTTCCCGGTGGCGTCTTCGGGCGCAATCTCCATGACCGGCAACAGCACACCGGTCTGCGGGATCTGGGGGCCGACAGCAACTACCGGCTTAGGCTGGGCAGGGGCCTTGTCGAGCGGACGCGGGAGCTGGATCGGAGCCGCCCATTGGAATAGCCGTCCAACGTGCGGGAGCTCCCCCACTGACAGCCACGCAAGGCCGGCCGCGACCCCGAGCAACAGCATCACCGGCGCAATGCGGCGCCTGTTGCCGTGCAGCCGCCGAGCAGCCGCCCGCTCCACCACGTAAGCGTCGCTTCCGCGCAACTCGGGGCGTGGGCTCATCGCTGCGCTCCCCGCCACTTGGAAGCAGCGACCTTAGCGGGACACGACTATTCTTGCCAAGCTGGAACCCAAGCCGCACTGGCCTAGGTTGCGGCTGCCATGTCGGCCTCCAGCGCTCCTCTACCTCCGCGTCGGCCGGAGCCGGAGAAAACGAGGGTCGCGTCGGCAGGTCAGGTGAGACTCGCAGCCGCAACCAAAAGTCATCGAAAAGCGGGCGCGTCGCCCCGAACGCGCACTCGGCAGCTGCCCGAAAACGGACTAGGGCTACGCCTGATAACCGCCCTTCTCGAGCGTTATAGGTGGCGAATTGCCGTTCAACGACAAGAGCTTATCTAACGGAGAAGGGTAGCAAGCGCCCCGACGTGCGCGTGACGAAAAGAGCGCTACGGCGCCGTCATTAACGGCAGGCAGGTGCGCCACGCAGCGGATCCCCGACGGCGGCCTCTGTCGCGCGGGCCCGATTAGCGGTCTAACCGGGAAAATAGACAAAATAGATGAAATAGGCGGGGACCGGCGGCGCTGGAACGCCTTACTATCTCGATCCCTCTGGCCGGACCTGCTGCACGACCCACTCGGCGCCAGTCGTGACGGAGAGGGTGGGGCTTGAGGACGGAACGCGAGTCAACCCCATGCACTGTGGCGGCGCCTGGCTTCAGACAATCGCCTCGGCCTCCTTCGCCCGCCCGCACCTACACTCCAGCGGACGGTTCGTTGACG
>JAJFBI010000627.1 GCA_020697385.1 Microvirga sp.
GCGAAGTGATCAGTTTCAGGCGCTGAGTGGTGGGGGCGCGGAAGGGCGGCGGCCAGCCCCGGTCAACACGGATATCCGAGTGGAGCTGCGGGTGCAGGTGGACAAGGTGATCAAATGAGGCGGCGGCCTCGCATGAATCATGTTGCATCTTGAAGCTCCAGTCCATCTATCATCATGGATCGTTGCGCCTCTAGAGCCCTGATTTGTGCGAGAATATCGTCCCTTGTCCGCTTATTCGTTCCAAACAGCGCGAGCCCAGCAAGAACGGCAGCGATTGAGAGGACGAACGGGACCGGGCCAATCAATCCGAGAAGGCTAAGAACGAGGAAGAACGCCCCAGCGAATGTTCCAGCATTGGCCGCGACCATTATCTTTCGGCAGCGTTCTGCCGCCTCTGAAAGTGCCTCGATCTCAGCTTCGAGAGCCTCGATTTTTTCGTGCGGTTGAGCTGACATTCGGGTAGCGGATTGAAATCGGCGTTCTTTTGCAAACCACTGGATTTGGTGGGCTTTGGAGGTCAACGGGTTAGGAGTGGTCTTACAAGCTGCCCTGCCCGATTGGAGAGACACCACTGCCGCTGCGACAGTGTTCCCCCTCGCTACCCGATTCCTGCGAGCCGATGAAAAATGGGGGGCCGCAGGCTGGCGCTCCGCCGGCCTTCCCGGCAAAATGGCGGCCGTTCGGCGGACGAACGCCAACGCACGCAAGGCCGGGAGGGGAGGAATGACCAGCCCACTGGCTGCCGCGGCGAGCCCCCGCGTCAACGACCGGAAGCCGTGGCTGAAGTCGTATCCGCCGGGCGTGCCGGCGACCATCGACGAGTCGAGGCTCGGCACCCTCGCCGACCTGTTCCGCGACAGCATCGCCCGCTACGCCGACCGGCCGGCCGTCGAAAGCTTCGGCAAGCGCCAGACCTATGCGGAGCTGGGCGCGACGGCCGACGCGGTGGCGGCCTGGCTGCAGACGCGGCGGCTGGAGAAGGGCGACCGCGTCGCCATCATGCTGCCGAACGTAATGGCCTATCCGGCCATCCTGTTCGGCGTCCTGATCTCCGGCTTCACCGTCGTTAACGTCAATCCGCTCTACACGGCGCGCGAACTCACCCATCAGCTCAAGGATTCCGGCGCCCGCGTCCTCTTCGTGCTCGAGAACTTTTGCCACACGGTCGAGGAGGCCCTGCCCAACCTCGACCTCGACGAGGTGGTGGTCGTCACGCCCGGCGATCTCATGGGCCTCAAGGGCGTCATCGTGAATTTCGTCTCGCGGCGCATGAAGAAGGCCGTCAAACCGTTCCGCCTTCTGGAATCGGTGACTTTCGCCAGCGTGGTCGAGGCGAACCGCGGCAAGACCTCCAAGCCCGTCGCGATCGGGCGGGACGAAGTCGCCTTCCTGCAATACACCGGCGGCACCACCGGCGTCGCCAAGGGCGCCGTCCTGCGCCACCGCAACGTGGCGGCCAACCTCGAGCAGGTCCGGGTCTGGATGGCCGACTACATCGGCGAGCGGCCCGACCACGTGATGGTGGCGGCGCTGCCGCTCTATCACATCTTCGCCCTCACCGTGTGCGGCCTTCTCATGTGCCGGATCGGCGGCTGCCTGCTCCTCATCGCCAATCCGCGCGACATCCCGGGCTTCGTCAAGACGCTGAAGTCGCGGCCCTTCACGCTCATGTCGGGCGTCAACACCCTTTACAACGCCCTCGTCAAGAACCCCGGCCTCAAGGAGGTGGACTTTTCGCAGGTGCGCCTGTGCATCTCCGGTGCCACGACGACTCAGGCCGCCGTGGCGCAGCGCTGGAAGGACATTACGGGCAAGAAGATCTGTGAAGGCTACGGGCTATCCGAGACCTCGCCGGTGGTCTCCGCCAATCGGCTCGACGTGCAGGAGTTCACCGGCACCATCGGCTACCCGCTGCCCTCCACCGAGGTGTCGATCCGCGCGGTTGACAACGACCGCGTCCTGCCGCCGGGCGAGCCCGGCGAGCTGTGCGTCAAGGGTCCGCAGGTCATGGCGGGCTATTGGCAGCGGCCCGACGAGACCGCCAAGGTGACGACGTCCGACGGCTTCTTCCGCACCGGCGACATCGCCGTTATGCAGCCGGACGGGTCGCTGAAGATCGTCGACCGCATCAAGGACATGGTCCTGGTGTCGGGCTTCAACGTCTATCCGAACGAGGTCGAGGAGGTGCTGGCTGCCCATCCGGGCGTGCTGGAGGCGGCGGTGATCGGCGTGCCCGACGCGCACTCGGGTGAGATGGTGGCCGCCTACATCGTGAGGAAGGACGACAACCTGAGCGAGGCCGACCTGCGCGCCTTCTGCAAGGACCGCCTCACCGGCTACAAGATCCCGCGCCGGGTCGTCTTCCGCGACTCCTTGCCGAAGACGCCGGTCGGCAAGGTCCTGCGCCGCGAGCTGCGCGACGAGGTGCTGGGGAAGAAGTAGCTCCGTCATTCCGGCTCTCGCCTTCGCTACAGCAGATTCGACTTACACGGGCTCATAGCCGCAATTGACGAGGTAGGTCTGGCACTCGGGCCAGCGGTGCAGCGCCTGAGACGCATGGGACCTATCTTCCGGGACCCGGTAACAGCTTGGAAAAGATGCTCGCCCATCAGCTTGCCGCGACCCACTATTCCGCAATGAGGATGACCGCCCAGCTCAACGACTGCATTGATCGGATGACCTCTTATGGAGCCGATGAATGCGAGAGGGCAAACATTCAGGCGACACGGCTCGCGGGGGCCATCTCCCGAATGAACGGGTGCTTTCAGCAAGGGATCGCGACCCTGCAGAGGATGCGGTCGGGCGGACACCAGGTCGTCACGGTGCAGCATGTTCAGGTGAATGAGGGCGGTCAGGCGGTGGAGATCCGGCCGGAATGTGCCGGAGC
>JAJFBI010000628.1 GCA_020697385.1 Microvirga sp.
GAACGCCGACTATCAGCAATTTTTGCGGCTGATGCGGCCTCATACTCTCGACTGGTGAGCCAGGACGAGGCGGGCACCCTACGCGCCCTGGCTGCCGCTCGGGAGATCATGGATGGGGTGATTCGGCACCACGGTGGCAGGATCGCCAACACCGCTGGCGACAGCGTGCTGGCCGAGTTCCCGAGCGTTGTGGACGCCGTGGACTTTGCTGTCGCCGTTCAGGAGAAGCTCGGTGAGGCTAATGTCGGAGTGCCTGCGGACAATTCGCTCCAGTTTCGCATCGGCATCCACGTCGGCGATGTGATCGTTCGCGGCAGTGACCTGCTCGGTGACGGCGTCAATGTCGCCGCGCGGGGCCAGGCCCTCGCTGATCCGGGCGGTGTTTGGCTCAGCTTCGGCCACACGACGCTCTCCAGCGCGAAGCACGAGCTGCGCGTAATGCGCGAGCAAGGGAGCGGCGCCATCGTCAACTGCTCGTCGTTGGGTGGTCTCGTCGGCCTCCCGCAGCGCGCAGCCTATCACGGGACCAAGCACGCCGTGCTCGGTATGACCAAGAGCGCAGGTGTCGAATATGCGCCGCGCGGCATCCGCATCAACGCGGTCTGCCCCGGCACGATCGATACGCCGATGGTCGCCGACATGCTCGAAGGTCAGGCTGAGGCGATGGCCGAGATCATGAAGCAGCAGTCAATCGGCCGTCTCGGCCGCGCCGATGAGGTCGCCGCCGCGGTGCTGTGGCTATGCAGCCCAGCCACCAGCTTCGTGATCGGCGTCGGCTTGCCGGTCGATGGCGGCTTCACGGCACATTGAAGAACGAAACTGATGGGTTGCGGCAACTGCTCGGCGCGCCTGAAGAGGCCCTGCCGGCGCTCCGCTCCGGAGAGTAGAACCATGATCACGCGAAGACGCATTCTCGCCGGTACTGGAGGGATCGCTGCGCTGGCGGCAGCCAGGGCCGCCGCCCAAGGGGCGAATGATCCGATGCAGGCAAGGAGTGGGACAATGCAGATCATACGAAGCGGCTCGCAGCCGTCCCGCAAGGGACCGGCGGAATGGTTCACCGGCGCGGTCCGCGTCGACCCGTTGTTCCAGGCCCCTGATCCGGCGCGCGTCTCCGGAGCAAGCGTGACCTTCGAGCCGGGCGCCCGCACCGCTTGGCACACGCACCCGCTCGGCCAGACACTGGTCATCACGTCGGGCCTCGGCTGGGTTCAGCGCGAGGGTGGGTCGATCGAGGAAGTTCGGCCGGGAGACGTGGTGTGGTTTCCGCCTGGCCTGAAGCACTGGCACGGTGCAACGCCAACGACAGCGATGACGCACATCGCCATTCAGGAGTCGATCAACGGCAAGAACGTCGACTGGCTGGAGCACGTCAGCGACGAGCAATACCGGCGCTAACTGAGGCGCTGACGGCGCGACAAGCCGCTACAGGAGGTCGAAATGAAACTTCTTACCATGCTCGCATCGCTCTCTCTGATCGCTTCAGCATCTCAAGCGATCGGAAAGAGTGACGAGGTTCGGATGGTCGCTCCCGTCCTTGAGAAGTACACCCAACACACTCTCGGCGAGGTGTGGAAACGGCCAGGCCTCACTGTCCGGGACCGCAGCATCGTCACGCTCGCCGCGCTGATCGCGCGCAACCAGACGGTCGAGATGTCTCACTATTTCAACCTGGCGCTCGATAGCGGGGTGAAGCCGGCGGAGGTTTCGGAGACGATCACGCATCTCGCGTTCTACTCCGGTTGGGCGAACGCCATGTCGGCGGTCGCCGTCGCGAAGGATGTCTTCGCCGCCCGCAAGATCGGAGCCGATCAGCTTCCTGCGGCGTCTCCGACGCTGCTAGCGCTCGACGAAGCGGCTGAGGCGCAACGGGCTACGCGGGTCTCCGAGCAGTTCGGCACGGTGGCTCCTGGCGTCGTGCATTACACCACGGACATTCTGTTCCGGGACCTGTGGCTGCGTCCGGATCTCGCGCCCCGCGATAGAAGCCTGGTGACCGTGAGCGCCCTGATCGCCTCCGGCCAAGTCGCGCAGATCCCTTACCACCTCAACCGGGCGATGGATAACGGTCTCACACGTGAGCAAGCCGGAGAGGTTCTGACACACCTGGCCTTCTACGTGGGCTGGCCGAACGTCTTTTCGGCCCTGCCGGTCGCGAAGGAGGTCTTCGAGAAGCGTCCGCGTTGATCACATCCATACGGACGATTGGGGGTTTGCTATGAATTCCCGCCGCGCCGAGGGCACGGCGCCCTATGCCGCTGATTGCCTTGCATCCGCACAGGTCAATGCTCCTCGGCTGCTCGCATCAAGTGCCCTTTTCATTGTGCTCTTGGCGGCCATGACCTTCATTGAGGCTCCCGTTGCGCGCCACGATCTACGCACGCACGTGGCTGGGGACCCACAGAGCACCTCATCAGTTATAGGGGCTGAGGCGAACAGCGGAGGGGCCTTCACCGCTCCCAGTGCGCTCGGATGTCCGGGGCAGCACCGAGACAATCATGCGATCATAGTGATTGGGGCCGTATGACCTCACCCTGCGCCAATCGCGCTTTTGGACGAAAGGCGGGAGGCCATGCTGAACCTGCTCTTGAAAGCTTCCGTCATCACGCTCGGATTGATCGGACCTGCTATGGCACAAGAGCGCATTCTGATTTCCTCCGACTGGGGGAAGGTTACTGCCGAGCTTGTGGACAACAACGCGACCCGCGCGTTGGTCCGGATGTTGCCCCTCACAATCGAGATGCGCGACCACCTCCGCCAGGAGAAGACCGGCAATCTCCCTTCGCCGTTGCCCGCCATGGAGCGGCAGCTCGATTTCTCGATCGGGACACTCGGGCTCTGGAGCTCCAATCACTTCGTCATCTACTACCGCGACGGGCGCGT
>JAJFBI010000629.1 GCA_020697385.1 Microvirga sp.
CGGATCATTTCCGGGTGCATCTCCCCGCGGTACAACGCATTGCTCACAGGGCGATAGTCATCGTCTGCCTGCTCTTGGGTACTTTGGCCGCTAATAGCTTCCGCCGAATCTTCGGCCGGCTGTTCCGACTCTGGCAGGTCGGCGCGTGAGGCCAGTAGTTCTTCCATCCTCACGTAAATTTCGTGAGCAGTGCGGACGCTACGCTCTGCTGTCGAGTCGGGCGACAATACGGGTTGGCACAGGTTCCACAGAATAGAGACCTCTTCCGTGACGGCGTGAGGAACCGCCGAGGACATCGACTCTCCGACGGAGAGGCGCAACAGACAATCGGCAATCAGCTCCCTCACCGTCAAGCCGTGAGTAGGATCACGAGGGAGGATCGTGTCCGCAGCGAATTGTGCCAGATCGCTTCGAAGGCCCGGATACTCTCGTTGAAGGAAAGACTCGACGCGAGCGTCTTCTAAGATCGTCCAGAGATCCTGTATCAGACGCGGATGAGGGTAGAGGAGGAAGAGTGCAGCGAGCGACTCCAGGGCAACCGGGCGCAGCCTTCCGTAACGCCGGCAGACCGTCTCGAGCAGGTCCAGGAGCGAACTGATTGGCAATGTGTACGTGCCGAATTCTAAATGGCCTGCCTCGTGGGCAGCCATCACGAGATAGAGCCGTTCGTTTTGCCGGGCACTGGGATATCGGCGCAAGAGAGCTGGCAGCGCAATCGTCTTCCCGTCGGCGCTCACGATCGGACGGACGATCGGTGTGGTCAACGCTTCCGGCCGCGGAATGATGGATACCTCAGATCCGCAGAGGGCTTGGACGACGAGCTTGATCTGCCGTGCGACTTGGCGCAGCGGAACGCCGCTCAGCGCTTGCTCCACCGAGGAAAGCGCCTTGAGGGATTCCGTGGCAAAATATGCCCGCGCGCCTTCCGGACCATATTCCAGGACCTCCATCCCGGCCTTGAACCACTCTTCAAACCGAGCATCTGCCTCCGGTCCGTCGCCAATCAACGCGACGAGTTCAGCCGCACGCCGCAGATACGAGAAGGCTGCTTCGGCGTCCTTCTCCGCCAGCAAAGCTCCATACTGCACTACCTTGGTTCTCCAGGCCGGCGAAGGCAGGAGGCGCAGGAGTCTTGGCGATTCAGCCAGCCAGGCGATAGCAGTCTCCGGAGCCCGTTCAGCCAATAGCGCGCCCACTGAAATGACAGGAGAGCGAAGCGGCGCTTCGATGTCGCTCAAAATAGCCGGGCTCGTCCGCAAGAATTCCATCGTGGCGAGGTAATCCGGTTTCCCCAATGAATTTGGCATGATCAACTTCATCCCGAAACCCAACCACTGCCGCACGTCTCGGGCAACAAGCACCGCTGCCAGAGCGGGAATCTGCCGGATGTATTCGAGTCCCACGATCGGCTCCACGCGGGCGATCTCCAGGCCGATGTCCAGCCAAGCCGGCCACTGGTCCACAGCGACCGCTGTCGCGATCTGTGGTGCTGTTTTCAGATACTCCCAGCTGACATTGGCGTCGGCCTCGGCCAATTCAAGGCCCATCGCCAACACCGCGACCTGTCGGTCGGATGGCTCGATGAGTCCGAGGATGAGCGGGCTGTCCTTGAAATACTTCAGCGCGATGGCACCGGATGACGCAGCGAGGGCTACCCCAAGATCGAGCCACGTGTGGACCAGTGAATATCCGGCACGCCGGTCCAACTCAGGCATCGCTTCAATCGCGGCTCGTACCGCTTTGGCAGACACGGCCTCGAGTTCATCCAATAAAACCAAGATCGCTGCTGGCTTGTGCCCAGCGGCAACTAACCGTGGCACGAGTGCGGCCGCTCCGGCAGCGCCAAGCTCACCGGCCAGTCGGTTGATCAATTGAAGATCTGCAGGCTCCACCGCTCGTCATCCTTATCTCAGCCGTATCGGCCTGGTCCTTGTCGTCCATACAGGGAGGGTGCTCGACGTGTCGTTTTGGAGTCAAGCGCAAGTGGGCCTCGGGGATGTCCCTGCATTTGCGCGGCCCTGAGGCGAAGGTGCGGATTGTAAAGGACGGCCCACCGCTTGTAAACTGGCGCCAGACGCGGTTATTACCTCCAACGGGCATCACCTCCAATGGAAAGCCCAACATGACAGAACCCAAACAAGCCAGCCTGGACAAAATGTGGAAGTTCGTAAATGGCTTCGCCGCGAAAAGCGGGACCACGATGCACCCGAATCGGACCGTGACGGAATCCGTGGTCAAAGGCCTCGCCATGCACGTTGAGGAACTTGGAAAGCCGCTATGCCCCTGCAATTTTTATAAAGATAAAGCCGCCGAGGCCAAACTGCGTCGATGGATCTGCGCCTGCGACGAAATGCAGATGTACAAGTACTGTCACTGCTTATTGTTTGTCCGGGAAGACGGAATGCCGATCACGGAATATCTCCCGGAAGGTCACGAAGGACGGGAAGTGTATGGCGTGATTACCGATCCCACGCCCGACAAGGGGCGGGCCTTACGGCATAAGGCTTCGAACGCATCACCGGAAACAACGGAGTGAGTTATTGCCACCCTGTGACCTCATACCCCTGCTCAATCAAACATCGCACTACGGCGTCAGCATAAGGCGGGTCCGGTTCCAGCGGTCGGTACGCCCCACCTGTCAATCCGATGATGAGCCCAAGGCCGGCGCCCGCAGCTGCGCCTATGGCCACGCCCGTTGCACCTCCGATCACCCCGGTCGACGCCCCGACCGCTGCACCGGCGATCAGTCCCAGTCCCGCGCCCGCAGCCATGTTTCCCGCTCTCCCGGCAGTCCCGGGCTGTAGGCCGGCTGCTTCCGCCTTCTGCTGGCACGCGGCGACCTCCAGTTTGGAAGCTTCGCGGCCTTTCAACAGCAACTTGGC
>JAJFBI010000065.1 GCA_020697385.1 Microvirga sp.
TCGCCCATGGTGACGGAGACGAGATCGCCATCCTCACCGCCGAAGCGGATCTGGCCCGAACCCGACACGATGCCGAGCACCTCATGGGTGTTGGGGTGATAGTGGTGATAATCGTGAATGCTGTCGAGCCAAGCGTTCGTCCAGCCGTTCTTGGCGAAGGTTGCCTTGAAAGCCTTCGTCGGATCGTCCTGAGAGGGCGGGATAGCCCCGCGGCGAACGATCAGCGGCAGCGATGAGTTCGGCACGATGCCGTTGCTGCGGAAGACGTAAGTGTCCGTTCCGAGCGGTGCGTTGTAGCCCCGAGGATCGCCATATCCTTTCGCCTGCGCCATGATTCTCTCCTTTCAATGCGGGGAGGGAACGCTCTGGGCAGGCGAAAGATCGAGCAGGGCTTTGAGAATCCGATGTGCCGACGAAGCTTACATGCCGATCAGCATCGCCGCGACGGCGCGGTCGATGGACAGGTAAAACATGCCGAAGGCCACCAGTGCGGCGAAGGCGAACTCGATGATCTGGTTCTTGAAGATGCGGAACTGCGCGAACAGGTTCTGGCCGAAGATCGAGATCAGCCACGCTGCCGTAAGCACTAACGGGAAAATGAAGAGATAGGACCAGGTGCTCTCGACCGGACCCACGTTGGCCGGGTCGATCAGCGGGCGGATGTTGCGCACCCACGGAGCATAGAAGGCGGCATAGAGCGAGGTCAGCCAGGCAAGCGACACGGCAATGCCGAGGTGGAACGTGAACAGGTTGTGCAGCCGGCTGAATTCGCCGGAATCGTCATCGAAATTCATGGATGAAATACCCCCAAATCAAGGCCCGAGATCATTTTCGTTTTATGGTTAATGATCGGTTACCGTGATTTGGGCGGCTGGCGCAACCGACCCGTTTGTCGCGGCGCCAGCCGTAAAGCACATTATTGTGAGTGCTGAGACTTCTTCTCGTCCATCAGCTGCACGAAGCGGTCGAACAGGTAGTGGCTGTCCTGCGGGCCGGGCGAAGCTTCCGGGTGGTACTGCACCGAGAAAGCCGGGCGGTCGGTCAGCGAGATGCCGCAATTGGAGCCGTCGAACAGGGACACGTGGGTTTCCACGGCGTTCGTCGGCAGGGTTTCCGGATCCACCGCGAAGCCGTGGTTCATGGAGGTGATCTCGACCTTGCCGGTGGTCCTGTCCTTCACCGGGTGGTTCGCCCCGTGATGGCCCTGGTGCATCTTCTTGGTCTTGGCGCCCACGGCCAGGCTCAGCATCTGGTGGCCGAGGCAGATGCCGAAGGTCGGGATCTTCTCGTCCAGCACCTTGCGGATCACCGGCACGGCATATTCGCCGGTCGCGGCCGGGTCGCCGGGGCCGTTGGAGAGGAACACGCCGTCGGGCTTCAGGGCCAGCACGTCCTCGGCCGTGGCGGTGGCGGGCACTACCGTGACCTTGCAGCCGGCCTGGGCGAGCAGCCGCAAGATGTTGCGCTTCACCCCGTAATCGATGGCGACCACGTGGTGTTTCGTCGAGCCATCCTGATGGCCGTAGCCTTCGCCCCGGTTCCAGGTGGTCTCGTCCCAGTCGAAGCGCTGGCCGCTGGTCACCAGCGGCACGAGGTCCTGGCCGTCCATGGACGGGAGGGCAGCGGCCTTGGCCTTCAGGGCCTCGATGTCGAAATTGCCTGCCGGATCATGGGCGATGACCGCATTGGGCATGCCGCGGTCGCGGATCAGGGCCGTCAGCGCCCTGGTGTCGATGCCGGTTAGACCGACGATCTGGCGCGCTTTCAGCCAAGCGTCGAGGTCGCGGGAGGCGCGCCAGTTGGACGGCTCTGTGATCGAGGCCGCCAGCACGACGCCGCGCACGCCCGAGGACGAGGCGGCGTTGACGCTCTCGGTGTCTTCCTCGTTGGTGCCCACATTGCCGATATGCGGGAAGGTGAAGGTGATGATCTGGCCGGCATAGGACGGGTCCGTCAGGATCTCCTGGTAGCCGGTCATGGCCGTGTTGAAGCAGACCTCGCCGGTCGCCTCGCCGATGGCGCCGATGCCGAAGCCCTCGAGAACCGTGCCGTCCTGGAGCACGAGAACGGACGTCGCGCGCGGCTCTTCCCAGCCACCTGCCGTGTCTTTGTCTTGCAGCATCGTCATGATCTCTTTAAGTCCGGGGCCAAGGGGCCGTGCTCGAGCGGGCCGCATCCGGGCCGCCCTTGAACTGTCCTGCGTGACTTAAGGGGCCGGTCGCCGCCAGTCAACGCTCAAGCGACCGAAAACCAAGGAGATATCCATGCTGCGCGAACGTTTCACCGCCGACATGAAGGAGGCCATGAAGGCTGGGGAAAAGGGCAAGCTCGGTGCCATCCGGCTGATCCAAGCCGCCCTCAAGGACAAGGACATCGAGGCCCGCGGCAACGGCAAGGAGCCGCTCTCCGACGAGGAAATCCTGGCTCTTCTGCAGAAGATGGTGAAGCAGCGCCAGGAATCGATCACCATGTACGAGCAGGGCGGCCGCACCGAACTCGCTCAGCAGGAAAAGGACGAGGTGGCTGTCATCACCTCCTACCTGCCGCAGCAGATGGACGAGGCCGAGACCAAGGCTGCCATCGAAGCCGCCATCGCCGAGACCGGCGCCGCCTCCATGAAGGACATGGGCAAGGTCGTAGGCACCCTTCGCGCCAAGTACGCCGGCCGCATGGACTTCGCCAAGGCAAGCGGCCTCGTGAAGGACATGCTGCCGAAGGGGTGAAGCCTCTCAGGCGCTTCGTCATCCCCGGACTTGTTCCGGGGATCCACGTCTTAAACCCGCTTGAAACGTGGATGGCCGGGACAAGCCCGGCCATGACGTAATACAACTTCTTATGGCTTGGCCGCCGGCGCCGCGGCACTGGCCTCAGGGGCCTCGCCAGGATTGCCGAAATTGCCTATCCGGCCGCGTTGCTCTTCCGCCCGCTTCTGAAGCTCCTCCTGGATCTTCTTCTGCTGCTCGGCCAGAACCTGCGGGTCGACGGGCGGCCCATCGAAGGCCTTGCCGAAACCGTCGGTCGGTATGGCGAAGGTCATCTCCTTGCCGGCCTGGTTTCGGGCACTGACATTCAGGGGCGTGCCTTTCTTGAGGGCGGCGACGAGGTCGTCCTTCACGGCGGCTTCCGCGAAGCAGCCATGCGGGAAGCAGGTGGAGTAGCGGCCGGCCAGGGGCTGGCTCTTCTCCGCGGCGATCCGGATGCCGGGCGGCACGAGCAGGCCGAGCGGCATCAGGATCCGCAGGGTCTTCGGCGCGTTTTTGGCCTTCACGTCATACAGGGCCACGGCAACGATGCGCTGTCCCTTGTCGGTCACGAAGTCGCGCGTGGTGTAGCAGGTCTCCGTATTCGCGCGCTCATCCTTGCCGCATACCTTCGTCCATTCCGGTTGGGATGGCGACGCCTTGAGCTGAACCACCACGGGGGCAGCACGCGGGGGCTGGGCTTGCTGGCCCTTGGGTGCAGGCTGCTCTTTCGCAGCAGGCTGCTTCGGCTTCGGGGCCTGCCCTGGCGTCTGTGCCAGACCCGGCAATGGGCTGAGCGCCAGCGCGGTGGCGATCACGGCCCCAGGAAGGCGGGATGAAATAGGCATTTCGGGAGTTCTCCTCTCGTTGAACTGAACTGTCATCGGCCGGCTCTCCCAGGAGCTGAGGCGCGCTCGGCTGGAACCCGCCTTGGGGATCAGCCGTCTATCGGGGAGGTTGATGTCAGAATTTGGATGATGGGTCGTTAAGGCCGATCTGCAGGAGAGCACGAATGAACAAGGGATTCGGCGTGACTGTGACGGTGCCGCAGCCGGATGGCCAGGAACCCAAGACGGCTCCCCTGGTGGTGGTCGCCCGGGACGAGCGTGATGCCGAGCTGGTGGCCGCACAAGCAGCGGGGCCGCAGGCCTCAGCCGAAACCCTGCGCGAACTCACGGACGAGGAGATTGTGGCCTACGATCTCGATCTCAAGGCGCATGGCAGTGCCAAGGTCCTGCCCATCCTCAACCTCTGACAATCATCGGCCAAGGCGAAGCGCCGCAGCGATCGGCACCATAGACTGATGTGCAAGCGCCGGCTTTGCTGCTAGGCAGGTTCAAGTTTCCGTGATCCTCTCCCAAATGACCTCGCAGACCATCATCGCCGCTCCCCTGACTTATAGATCGATCCTGTCTGCCGCCTCTCGGGTGGTGCGCGGCCAGGATCGGCATGCAGGTGAGGTGGGAGGCGTATGTCCGGCTCAGGAGGATCATGTGATCGGTGAGAGCGATGCACGGTAAGCCGGAAGCCTCCGTGCGCTCTCCAGGAGATGCCCCGACAGACCGTCTGCAACTCTTCTTTCAGCAGGCACCGGGGATGATCGCCATCGTCAGTGGGCCCGAACACGTCTTCGAGTTTGCCAACGCGGCCTATCTCGAACTCGTCGGCCGGCGCGAGGTCGTCGGCCAGCGGGTGCGCGATGTGCTGCCCGAATTGGACGAGCAGGGCACCGTGGCGCTTCTCGACCAGGTGTATGCAACGGGAGAACCATTCATCGGGCGGCGGATGCCCGTCGCTTTCCGGCGACAGGCGAATGCTCCGGCGGAAACCCGGTACATGGATTTCGTCTATCAGCCGGTGGTGGACGATCAGGGTGGGGTGACGGGCATCTTTGCTCAAGGCTTCGATGTGACCCACCAGGTGGAGACCGAAGCAGCTTTCAGTGAAAGCGAAGCCCGGTACCGGCTCTTTTCGGAGGAGACCCGAGAAGGCGTGGTCATCCACAACGGCAAGATCATCCTCGACTGCAACCCGGCCTATGCTCGCATCTTCGGGTACGGCAGTGTCGCCGAGGTGATCGGGCTTCCCAGCACGGCCTTCGTGAGCCCCAAGAGTGCAGCCCTTCTTCTGGAGAAAGGGGCTCTTGATAGCGAGGAGCCCTACGAGATCGAGGCGATCCGCAAGGATGGTTCCATTTTTCCGGCCGAGTTCGTGGGAAGGCCCAGCATCTGGAAGGGCCAGAAGGTGCGGATCGGCCTCGCCCGCGATCTGACCGAGCGCAAGCGACGCGAGGCTGCGTTGCGCGAGAGCGAGGCTCACTTCGCTGCGATCTTCGACCAATCCGCTGCCGGCTTCGGTGAGGTCGATCTGACCGGGCGCTTTCTCCGGGTGAACGACCGCTTCTGCGACATCTCCGGCTACACGCGAGAGGAGCTTTTGAGCGGCCGGCGCATGCAGGATATCACCCATCCCGACGACCTGCCCGACAACCTCCGCCTCTTCCAGCATGCAATCGAGTCCGGCGAATCGTTTGAAATCGAAAAGCGCTACATTCGACCGGATGGTTCGGAGGTGTGGGTCAGCAATACCGTGACCTTGATTCATGACGCGGCAGGACGGCCGCAGACGATTGCATCCGTCAGCCTCGACCTCACTGCCCGTCGGGAAGCCGAAGCGGCATTGCGTCAGAGCGAAGCCAGTCTGCGTCTGGCTCTCGATGCCGGCCGGATGGCCGTGTGGGAAAGCGACACCGGCACCAACTCCGTGACGAGTTCCCCTGAACTCAACCGTCTTCTTGGCTTCCCGGAGGATGCAAATCCGACCATCGAGGAGATCAGGGCCCGCTATGCGCCGGGAGCCCAGGACCGGCTTCGCGCCGCCGCCGCCGCCGCGCTCGGACGAGGTGAGCGCTACGCCGAGGAAGAGCTCGAGATCATCTGGCCGGATGGTTCCCATCATTGGCTGCTCCTCCGGGCGGACTTGGAGGTCACGCTGGGAGCCGACGGGACCGCTCATGTCAAAGCAACGGGCGTTGCCTTCGAGATCACCGAACGCAAGCTGTGGGAAGAACGCCAGCGCCTGTTGATCAATGAGCTGAACCACCGGGTGAAGAATACTCTGGCGACTGTGCAGTCGATTGCTGCTCAGAGCTTCCGCGATAAAGACTCCACCAGCGGGCCGAACTTCACGGCCTTCGAGGAACGCCTGTTCGCCTTGGCCCGCGCCCATGACATCCTCACCCGTGACAATTGGGAGGGGGCGGAGCTTCGCGACATCGTCGGTGAGGTGATCGAACCCTATTGCCGCCCATCCCATGGACGCTGCCACATCGACGGGCCTCGTGTCCGGTTGACGCCGAGCATGGCGCTGGCCCTGTCCATGGCGGTGCATGAGCTTGCGACCAACGCGGCGAAGTATGGGGCCTTGTCTGCCCCGGCAGGGCAGGTGACGATCTCGTGGTCTGTCCTGCCCGGCAGCCCACGACAGCTGACCCTGTGCTGGCAGGAGCGGGGAGGGCCTTCCGTCGCGTTGCCGGAGCGCAGGGGATTCGGCACAAGGCTGATCGAACGCAGCCTGGCGCAGGAACTCGCCGGCGAGGTGAGCCTCGCCTATGTTCCCACGGGCGTCGTCTGCACGGTCAAGGCTCCACTGCCCGACAGCATGGCTTAGTCCTCCCGGCTTTCACTTCATCACGATTGCGGCTTGGGGATCGGCGTCGAATGCCGGGGTTTTGGGGCCTCCACAAGGCGAAACCGCACGGGAGCGGATGTCCAGCCGGAGGGCAGCTTCAGCGCGACATCGCAGGCGGTGAACAAGCTTTGTCCCTCCGCATTCCTGATCTCGAAAACATAGCCTGGGCGTTGAAGCTGGGAACATTCCGTCCAACGGTCGAAATCGATCCAATCGCTCAAGGCCCTCTCCCGTCAAAGATAGAAGTCCGCCGACTTCAGCGACAAAACCTTCGGCAGACGGATCTGAAAATCAGCCATTGCGTCGCCATTGACGTCGCCGGACAACACGCCGCCGTGGAACTTCAACTGCCCGGCCTTGGCCGTGAAGTCATGGCCGCCGATGAACGAGAAGGCCTGGTTTCCTGAGAGCTTCATGTTGGCATCGATGCTGCGCAGATGGATCCTGTCTGTGCCGGACACGAAGTCCTGGATGATATCCCGCGCGCCCGGGGCGCTCTCGCCCCGCGACTTGAACACGAAGAGATCGGCTCCCGTTCCGCCGGACAGAACATCGGCCCCTGAACCACCATACAGGGTGTCGCGGCCGCTGCGTCCGTACAGAATGTCGGCACCGGTACCGCCCTCGAGACTATCGTTGCCGGTGGCGCCATCGAGCCGGTCTGAACCGCCGCGGCCGTAGAGGCGGTCCGATCCGGAGCCGCCTGCGATCACGTTCGCGCCGTTGCTTCCCTTCAGCACATCCGCATAGGCGCTGCCCGTCAGGTTTTCGATGCTGTCATATCGATCTCCGGCGGCATCCTGCGTGTTCCGCAACGCATCCATGAGGTCCGCCGCGACGCCGGCCCCCGCTGTTGCATAGCTGGCGGTGTCCGTACCGGCGCCGCCATCGAGGATGTCGCCGCCCGATCCGCCGATGAGGACATCATGTCCTCCCTGGCCGTAGATGGCATCGTTCCCGGCCTCGCCTTCGAGCCTGTCGGCAGCGCCAGTACCGGTGAGCACGAGATCCTGACTGACCAGCGGGACCGCCGTGACCGGTGACTGATCGGTCACGGTCACGCCGCTCGTGACGGGCGGCTCTTCCACGGTGACATTCACGATGGGTGGGTCGGTGATCACCGCCTGCTTGGCGGCGGTCAGCTCCGCAAGCGCGTAGGTTCTGTCGCTGAACTGGAACGCCTCGATGTTGCGGATGATGTCGGTGCCGTCCGGCGCACCCGTGCGCAAGTCTGAGACTTGCAGCGATCCGTCGCCCAGCAAGGTGACGCTGTAATCCGTCCGCCGGCTCGCGAAGACGGCCGTGTCGCTCCCGGTTCCGCCGTCGAGCAGGTCGCCGCCCGCAGATCCAGTGAGCCGGTCGTTCCCGGCATTGCCCTTGAGCGTGTTGGCGGCCTGATTGCCGACGAGCACATCCGCGCCCGTTCCGCCCAGGGCGTTCTCGATCAGGGAGCGCGTGTCGCCCTGATGGAGCAGGGCGTTGGCGATGTTACCGGCCGCCAACCGCGAACCGTCGTAGTGCAACTTGGCGAGCTGGCCCGTGGCCGCGGTGGTCCAGTTCCCAGGCCTCAGGTCGACCTTCAGGCCGGTGCCGTAATTCGAGAAATCATAGGTGTCGCTGCCGCCGCCGTCCCAGATCGTCAGCAGGATTCTGTTGCCGCCTGGGGCTCCCTGGCCGACGCCATCGACGAACATCTCGCCGGTCGTCGCGCTCCAGCGATAGACCGTATCGGTGCTGTTGGTGGTGTAGTCAGCGCCGTAGAGGTGCTGCAGGGCTGCGATGTCGAGCATCATCAGCGACTGGGCGTAGCCCCAGGTCTCGTTCGGATAGCCGCCTGTCGTCGAGGCGTTGATATACGAGCGATAGCTCATGACCGTGTACTCCATGGAGTCGCGGTCGACCGGCAGGCCGGCCTCATGAGGGTGCTCCAGCCCGAGGGCGTGCCCGATCTCGTGAATGAAGGTGAGAAAAGCGTAGTTGCCCTTCTGGGGTTTGCTGTAGGCGCCGCTCGACTTGTTGAACCACGCGTCGCCCCCCTCGGCAGCCGTGGTGGGAAAGTAGGCCCAGGCGGTGCTGGGCAGGTTGGACAGGCCGAACCGCAGGTCCGCATGAGAGGTGGTCGTCTCGGTGATCTCGGTAAAGGTGAGGTTCGCCACCGAGGCGAACATCGACAGGACGGTACGGGCGGTCGCCTGCTGGATAGAGGTGAGGGTGCCGAAGGTCGCGGTCTCTCCCTCACCATAGGATGTGCCGTAAAGGGAGGCGCTTTTAGGGAAGCTGTAACTGAAATCGTTGACAGCCCATTTCAGGTTTCCAAGAAGGCCGTCGATGTAAGCGTCACTGGTTGAATTAATTATCGTTACAGCGGGCATCTCTCCACGCTCCAAAAATTCTTGGTTGTCGTTTTTGTAATGCTTAGATGTTGGCGCTCGGCCGTTAATAATCTTGAAACAAGTGACGCAACGTCTACAAAAAATGGCCTGAATGGCAGGCGAATCACCAAGAGTAAGCAGTTCGGCTGGTCTTGAGAAGACGCATTCCGAGATCATGCGACAGAGGCGTCTCCGGACCGGGAGGGGCGGCCCCTGTGGATTGTGGGCACAGAAAAGCTTGACCGTTCCGTTTTTGCGCTCCCGCCCTGCCGCCCTAGGTTATGCAACAGGTTTGGAGACCGACGCCTCGTGCGATACCCGCCCCAGATACTCGAAGAAATCCGCGCCCGGCTGCCGGTTTCGGCTGTGGTCGGCAAGCGCGTGCGCCTCAAGAAGGCCGGGCGGGAGTGGAAGGGGCTGTCGCCCTTCAATGCGGAGAAGACGCCGAGCTTCTACGTGAACGACCAGAAGCAGTTCTATCACTGCTTCTCCTCCGGCAAGCACGGAGACATCTTCACCTTCCTGATGGAGACCGAGGGGCTCTCCTTCCCCGAGGCCGTCGAGCGGCTCGCCGGAGAGGCCGGGGTGCCCCTGCCCAAGCTGTCCCAGGAGGACCGGCAGGAGGAGGTCAAGCGCAAGAGCCTCTACGACGTCATGGAACTGGCGGCGGCGTTCTTCGAGGCCTCATTGCAGGACCGGGCCGGGACCAAGGCGCGGGACTATTTGGCCGGCCGAACTTTAAGCCGGGATGCGCAGACGCGGTTCCGCATCGGCTATGCGCCTCCTGAACGATTTGCGCTGCGGGACCATCTCGCCGGCAAGGGTGTGCCTAGCGACATGATGGTGGAGGCGGGGCTCCTGATCGCCGGCGAGGAGGTGAAGGTTCCCTACGACCGCTTCCGCGACCGGGTGATGTTCCCGATCTGCGACCTGCGCGGCCGGGTGATTGCCTTTGGCGGGCGCGCCATGAGCGCCGACGTGCCGGCCAAGTACCTGAATTCTCCGGACACGCCGCTCTTCAACAAGGGGCGGCTCCTCTACAACTACCATCTCGCCCGCCAGCCGGCCCATGACCGGGGCACCGTGATCGCCGTGGAAGGCTATGTGGACGTGATCTCGCTCAGCGTCGCGGGCTTCCCCCATGCGGTGGCGCCTCTGGGTACGGCCCTTACGGAGGACCAGCTCACCCTGCTCTGGCGCCTCGCCGAGGAGCCAGCCCTCGATGTCGCCCTGCCGAACCTGATGCCGGGGAAATCCCTGCGCTTCGCCATGCTGCCCGAGGGGCAGGACCCGGACGATCTCGCCCGCGCCAGCGGGCCTGCTGCCGTGGAGCGGGTGCTGAGCGCGGCCCGGCCCCTGGTGGATGTGCTCTGGACCCGGGAGTTCGAGGCGGGGCCGCTCGACACCCCTGAGCGGCGGGCGGCTCTGGAGCGGCGCCTGCGCGAATCACTTGCGCTGATTCGCGACGAGACCCTGAAGAAATACTACCGGGAGGAGGTGCAAAGCCGTCTGGCGGCTTTAAGTCCCGATACCCGGACGAACCGCTTCAACCGTCAGGGCGGCGGGCCGCGGCGTGATTTCCAGAAGCCTCAGCCGATGACGCCCAGCTCCCCGTTGAGCGTCTCGCCGATGCTGGCCCGCTCTGCGCTCTTTGCCGGCGGAACGGCCGAAAGCCCCCGGGAGGCGATGATCCTCTGCACCTTTCTGGTCCACCCGGAACTCCTTCAAAATCATGCAGAAACCCTTGCAGACCTTGAACTTGAGCGCCGCTCCACCCAAATGGTGCGCAGTCTCCTGCTCGATGGAGCGGCGAGCGGCGAACCGGCCGACCTGACGGTCATGAGGGCCCGTCTCGAGCGGGCCGGCCTGACGGCCGAGGCCGACAGGCTGACGGCCCTGGTCCGTCCCGGCGACCGGTGGATGCTGGATCCACACGCGGATCCCTTGCGTCTTGAGGACGCATTGAGACAAGCCATCACCTTGCATCGCCGCGCACGCACGTTACATAGCGAGCTTCGAGCCGCAGAGCGCGCACTCGCCGAAGAGGACAATGAGGCCAATCTCGCCTGGCTGCGGGAGGTCCAAAACCAGCTGTCCTCCGTCGAAGGTGCCGAGGCCGATATGGACGATGCAGCGATCCCCGGGGGTCACTGACGGTCCTGACGATTGCAAAAATGCGGCAGGCAGGGCGGCTGCCGCAAGGTGAGCAGGGGATGGTTAACGGTTAGTCAAACGATTGACTGTTTATACTTGGCAATGAATTTCGGGTGGCGGAGCCTTTTAAGGCTTGCCGCCCTTTCGCGCGGCGCAGGTCCTGTAGGGGGGACGGGCGGGGCGCTGGAGTTGAGCAAAGCATGGCGACGAAGACAACCGGCGGCGACGAAGGCGATACCACGACCACCGAGCAGCAGACCGATGGGCCTCTGCTCGACCTGAGCGATGCCGCCGTCAAGCGGATGATCAAGCTCGCGAAGAAGCGCGGGTATGTGACTTATGACGAGCTGAACGAGGTCCTGCCTCCCGAGGAATTCAACTCGGAGCAGATCGAGGACGTGCTCGGCCAGCTCTCCGAGATGGGCATCAACGTCGTCGAATCGGAAGAAGCGGACGAGGGCGAGAAGCCCGAGGCTGAGGAAGAGGAGCCCGAGAGCGGCGACCTCGTCGAGGCCTCGCAGACGCGCGCCGTCGCGGTGCGCGAGACCACGGCCAAGGAGCCGACCGACCGCACGGACGATCCGGTGCGCATGTACCTGCGCGAGATGGGCTCGGTGGAGCTTCTCTCCCGCGAGGGCGAAATCGCGATCGCCAAGCGCATCGAGGCCGGTCGCGAGGCCATGATCGCGGGCCTCTGCGAGAGCCCGCTGACCTTCCAGGCCATTATCATCTGGCGCGACGAGCTCGTCGAAGGCCGGGTGCTCCTGCGCGACATCATCGATCTCGAGGCCACCTATGCGGGCCCCGACGGCAAGGGCGCGCCCAAGGTGGACGCCCTGGGCGAAGGCGAAGCGGAGGAAGAGACGCCTGAGACCGAGGAGGGGATGACCCCGCCCGAAGGCGATCTCGACGACGACGACATGGAGAACAACGTGTCGCTCTCGGCCATGGAGGCCGAGCTGAAGCCGCGCGTTCTCGAGACCTTCGACTCCATTGCCGACAACTACAAGAAGCTGCGCCGCCTGCAGGTCGAGCATGTGGAACAGCGCATGCAGAACAAGCAGCTGACCCCGGCCCAGGAGCGCAAGTACAAGGAGCTCAAGGCGGATATCGTCACGGCGGTGAAGTCGCTGTCGCTGAACAACAACCGCATCGAGGCCCTGGTCGAGCAGCTCTACGACATCAACAAGCGCCTCATCTCCCATGAGGGCCGCCTGATGCGCCTGGCCGAAAGCCACGGCGTCGCCCGCGAGGAGTTCCTCAAGCACTACCAGGGCTGGGAACTCGACCCGAAATGGGTGCTGCGCGTCTCCAAGCTCGGCGGCAAGGGCTGGAAGGACTTCGTCGCCAAGGCGAAGGACGGCATCCACGACCTGCGCGAGAACATCCACAATCTGGCGAGCGAGACCGGCCTGGAGATCCAGGAGTTCCGCCGCATCGTCATGATGGTGCAGAAGGGCGAGCGCGAGGCCCGTCAGGCGAAGAAGGAAATGATCGAGGCGAACCTGCGCCTCGTGATCTCCATCGCCAAGAAGTACACGAACCGCGGCCTGCAGTTCCTGGACCTGATCCAGGAGGGCAATATCGGCCTCATGAAGGCGGTCGA
>JAJFBI010000630.1 GCA_020697385.1 Microvirga sp.
CTACTTCACTCGGCTGCCGCAGATCGCGGCGGCCTGAACCCGGCAGACACTCCACCTATCAAGCCCGAAAACCTGTCCAAACAAACCGAGCCAGCTCTCCCTTCGGCCTCGGATAGGATAGGCGCGGTGCCGTTCCAGCCCGCGGTGGTGGCCAGCAGCCGACCGTTCAGATTGACGATCCCGGCCTCCTGAGAGAGCTTACCTGCCCTCCCCTATCCACTCTTCGATTGATCATTAAGCCTGTGGGTAGCTCGGTTATGTCGGGTTCCCACGGGCCCATAAGCGCCTCCCGCTGCAAGCCCTTGGACGTTAAGAACGTTAAAAGAATCCTAGTTTAAGAGTTAGCGCGCCGGGTCCTGCCTTCTTTGCAGAGGCTTATGCGAGTTTCTGCATCCGATAAACCGTGGCTTGGCATCTGATAAACCGTGTCACCCCACCTTTGATGAACCGTGCCGTGACATCCGATAAACCGTCTCCCTTCACAGGCTGTCCACAGCCAACATCCGATAAACCGTGTGCAGGACGTGTTCAGCCGGTGTTCAGAACGCGACGGCTCATACAGACCACCTCTTGCCCTGCGCGATTCCTGACGATCTCGAGGGTGTATTCTGGCAGGACGTCGGCAGACACGGCTTTTCGGATGTCGCAAGCGAAGTTGGCGAGCTTGGAGGCGGAGCCGGACTTCTCATGGAGCTGCTTCATGGTGAACCGCCAGCCCCCTTCCTGCGAGCCGGCGTGCTTCCTGGCGACCCGGTACAGCCAGCGCTCGATGCCTCCCTTCAGGGTGAAGTAGTCTTCGTGGATCGTGAGCACCCCTCCCCCCTGTACGATCCCCTCGAACAACCAGTCGGGCAGCGTGATTGACATGCCGATAGGCTTGCCGTTCTCCTCGAGCGCATCCCACTGGTCGATCCAGTGGAACTCCACCGTCTTCTTTCGTGACCCCTTTGGAACCCTGATCGTGGTCTGGATATAGGTCGCGGCCAACCGCCTGAGCGCGGCCTGGAGCTTCTGGTATTGGTCCCCGCCGACGCCGCGCCTGATCCCTTTGAGCAGAGAATAGGGATGGAACTGCATCTTCCTCGAAGGGGTGCCGCCACGGTCCATCATCTCCGTGATTTGAGTCGCCGCCCAGATCAGGATGTCGGCGTCCCAAATGGTCGCTATCCCGTATTCCTCGACGGGAGAGACCTTCACCATTGTTCCGTTGACGTTGTACTGAATGGGCGTTTTTCGAGGCGACTTCGACAGGCTGAAAAATGGCCGCTCCATCAGATCCCGCTGGTCCCTAATCGGGATATCCGTGTAGGCGGCGCGAAACATCTCCAGCTGCGGCTCGTCACTCATGGATGATGCGCCCCTTTCCTTTCTTTACCATTAGAAGGTCGATCGCTTCCTCCAGGAGCGCCTGTATCGTGGTGTCTTCCTCCACCGCCAGGAACTGCATCGCCTTGACGGTCTTTGGGGCGAAGTGGCCGCCCATGAACCGCCGGCCGTCCCGCACCGGCCGGTGAAACTTGGCGGGTGGCGGTGGTGTGACGGGTTCAGGCTCCGGCGGACGCGCCGTCTGCCTGTCGAGAACAGCCTGTAGGGGGTTAGGCCGCGGCACGGCTCACACTCCATAGGTTTATACATACATACGAATATAGACGTTGTAGTTCATCCGCTGCCTTCCCTTCGGGCTCGAGCTCCAGAGCCGTCAGGCCGGTCTGCTGTGCTCTCGGGTGCGCGACGCGGTGATGGATACGAATCGGGCAGACAGTTGCCCCCATCTTCCGGATTGAGGCCTCGATGTCCCCGACCTCCCTTCCCTGCACCGGGCAGAACGTCAACACCACCGCCGCCTGCTTGCGGTAGTGGCTGACGAGCTCGAGGGTCTTGGTCATCGACATGACATCGAGGATGGCTGGCTTCGTGGGGATCAGGATGAAATCGGAGAGCTGCGCGGCTTCGTAGGCGATGTCCTTTGAGAAGGGTGGCGCGTCGATGATGGCCAGATCGCAAGCCTCTTCCGCCGCCTTCAAGAGGTAGCCCAATCTTGCGGATTGGCATGAGGCCACGGCTGGATGATCCGATTGCCGGATGTCCTTCCAAAAGGTGGTGGAGGCCTGCGGATCGAGATCGAAGACGGCCACACGCTTGCCGTCCCGTTCGGCAGCGACGGCGAGAGACATGGCGAGGGTGGATTTCCCGCTCCCGCCCTTCTGGGCGAGGATGGCCAGCGTTCGCATTGGTTCACGGCCCCTGCAGTTCATGCAGGGCGGAACATATCGGGCTATGACCATATCGGGCTATGATCCGATGATCACACAGGAACGCGAAACAATAGGTTCACAGGCCGATAAGCGCATAAATCTATCGATGCATGCTTCCATAGCCGCATGCCTCAACAAGCATATGAACGTATGAACGTTGCAACGCATGAACCCAATCGAAGTTCTGATTGCCCAGTTCAGGCATCTGGCTTTTAGCCAGCAATTCCGATGCTTTCACCGGTGCCGCCGCCAGCCACGGTCACGCCGGGCACGGGGATGATGCCGTCCCTACCACAGGCCGGCCCGTGACCCAGTCAGGGAGGCGGTGGTCGCGAATGCGTCAGATGGACAATCAGGAAGCAGATTGGGCGTTGGTCAGAACACCGCCCGCTGCCCGCTGCCTAGAGCTCGAGTCCATGGCCGCGCTCACGACTGCGCTGCCGCAGGCGCGCCGCCACCCGCCGAGCGATTACCAGCTGCTGCGCCAGCCTCGTGGCCTGCCGTGTCATCCCGGCCTGCTGGCTCGGTGCACGCGCGGTCGCGCCTCGCTGCGCCGTCTGCCGCTGCCTGAGCTCGGCTGCGATCTCCCGGCCACGGGTCACCTGCTG
>JAJFBI010000631.1 GCA_020697385.1 Microvirga sp.
GATCATGGCATAGGTCGCCTTGTCCTCGCCTGGGATGGTAGCGATGTCGTAGCTCTCGCCCTTGTGCTCACGCAGGAGGTCGAAAGCACGCCGCATGCAGCCGAGCATGCCAAGACCCAGCACGTCGACCTTCATGAACTTCAAGGTGTCGATGTCATTCTTGTCCCACTCGATGACCTGGCGATTCTCCATGGCGGCTGGTTCGATGGGAACCAAGTCGTCGAGCCGATCCTGCGTAAGGACGAAGCCGCCTGGGTGCTGGGAGAGGTGGCGCGGCGCCCCAATAAGCTCGGAAGCCAATTCCAGCGTCATCCGCAGGCGCGGATCGTCGAGGTTGAGGTTGAGCTCCTTCGCCTCCTTGTCGGAGACACCGTCATTGCCCCAGCCCCAAACGAGACCGGCCAACCCCGCCGTCACATCTTCAGGAACACCAAGCGCCTTACCGACCTCGCGCACGGCGCCCCGGGCGCGGTAGCAGGAGACGACGGCCGTCAGCGCCGCGCGATGGCGGCCATAGGTGTCATAGATCCACTGGATCACCTCCTCGCGTCGCTCATGCTCGAAATCGACATCGATGTCAGGCGGCTCGCGCCGCTCCTGGGAGACGAAGCGCTCGAACAGCAGGTCGTGCTCGGTCGGGTTGATCGAGGTGATGCCGAGCACGAAGCAGACGGCGGAGTTCGCGGCCGAACCGCGCCCCTGACAGAGAATGCCGCGTGACTTGGCGAAGAAGACAATGGCATGAACGGTGAGGAAATAGGGAGCGTATCCCAGGTCCTCGATCAGGCGCAGCTCATGGCGGCAGGTGGTGGCGACTACATCAGGGATCCCGTCCGGATAGCGCTTCCGCGCACCCTCCCAAGTCAGCCGCTCCAGCTTCTCCTGTGCCGTCTCGTCAGGTTCCGTCTCGGACGGGTACTGGTAGCGTAGCTCGTCGAGCGAGAAAGTGCACCGGTCGAGGATCTCGCGTACGCGGCGAAACGCTTCCGGATGGCGCTCGAACAGCCGTTCCATCTCGACCGGATCCTTGAGGTAGCGGTCAGCATGACGCTCGAGCCTGTAGCCCGCCTCGTCGATGGTGCAGCCTTCGCGGATGCAGGAGACCACGTCCTGCAAGCGACGACGCTCGGGATGGTGATAGAGCACGTCGCCCATAGCGATGGTCGGCACCCGGGCGGCCTGCGCCGCCTGCTCGATGGCATGAAGGCGCAGATGCTCATTGGAGGCAAAGCGCCGGATCAACGCCATGTAGGCGCGGTTGCCGAAGGTGTGCTTGAGACGGGTGAGGTTCTGGTCGAGCCCATCATTCGCCTCATCCTCGAGTAGAATGGCGAGAAGGCCCTCGTTCCACGTCACCACATCATCCCAGACAAGATGGCACCGGCCCTTGCCGCCGCGGCTCTTGCCGAGGCTGAGCAGCCGGCACAGGCGCGAGTAGGCAGCCCGATCGGTTGGATAGACGAGGAGCGACGTGCCGTCGGTCAGATCAAGCCTGCATCCGACGACAAGCCGAACGCCTGTCTCGCGCGAGGCCTCGTAGGCACGCACGATTCCTGCCAGTGAGTTGCGGTCAGTGATCCCGAGCGCCGTGATGCCGAGGAGCTTGGCCTGCTCGAACAGCTCCCGCGGGCTCGAGGCGCCGCGCAGGAACGAGAAGTGGGTCGTGACCTGGAGTTCAGCATACATGGGAGAGATGACCTTCTGTTATGAGAAGAAACCGTGTATCCACCAGCGCCCGCCCTCGGCGGTTGGCGCATCGCGGAAGATCCAGAAGCGGCCGCCTTGCTCAGTCTCGACCCGGTAATAGTCGCGGGCGGCCGAACCCTTGTCGCCGTTCCACCATTCCGGCGTGATGCGCTCGGGACCGTCGGCCTTGGCAACCTTGTGGCGGACCTTGCGCCAGACGAAGAAGGCTGGCGGATGATCTGGGAGCAGCGCGGTCGCTACCACGGCCTCAGGCGGATCGAGCAGGCGCGTGGGCCGCGGCAGGGTCTCCGGCCAGACCGATCCGGTCGGTGGGGAAAGCGCCGGGATCCGTCGCGCCATACGCTCAGGCACGAGGCTTTGGACGGGCGCAAGGCGATAAACTTTCTTCATACCGATGCGAGCGCCGAGCCGATCGACGAGCTCACCCATGTCCGCTTCCTCAGTGTCCGCGTCACCAAAGCCACGAACTTGGGTTTGCGTCTCCGCGAGCGGCTCAACCTTGCTGGCCACAAGGACGATCTCCTCGATGCCGAACCCGGGATCGATGGTTTGCAGCCGCTCGTCGAAGAGCTTGGCGAGATGCGCCGCGTCCCTGTTGGCTTTGGCGGTGCCGACCCGCAGGCAGACGCTCTTCTGATCGACGCGTTGGAACAGGAGGTCGAGACGGCGCACCCCTTCGCCGCGGCGTTCCAGTTGCCGGCACAGATCCTTGGCAAGCCGCAGCAGCACGCTCTTGAGATCCTCCAACCGGCCGATCGGCTCTGGGAAGGCTCGCGATGCTGTCGGCGTTTCCTTCGGGATCAGCGGGGTGATCGGCTCGAACGCGTGCCCAAGCGCCTGATCGAGACGCAGTGCTACATCGCGGCCAAAGCGTCGGACCAGCGGAGCCCGCGGCATGGCCGCCAACTGGCCGACCCGCTCGATGCCGAGCCGATGCAGGGCAGTGAGCTTGTCGGCGGCAATGCGCAAGCTACGGATCGACAGGGTCGCGATCGCATCCACCGTCCGGCCTGTCGGGACGACGCCGCCGGCTCCATAGCGGGCCACAGCCCAGGCCGCCCCCGGAGCATCGGCGACAGCCGCTTTGGCGGCGATGCCTTGCCGCGTCAGACGGCTGGTCAGATCAGCGAGCAGTTCTTCCTCGCTGCCGAAG
>JAJFBI010000066.1 GCA_020697385.1 Microvirga sp.
CACGAGCACCTTCTTCATTGCACCCGGCAGCGCCTCCTCGTGGAGCTGAAGCCGCGGCGTCCAGCGCATGTCGTCAGGTGCCGGCGTTCCCTTGGCGACCTTGGCGAAGAGCACCGTCAGTTCCAGGGGGAAATGGGTGAAGACGTGGCGCACAATGCCGGGCAGGCGCTGCCAGCGGGCCTCGATGGGCGCGTCGAGCACGGCGCGGGAGGGCTCGTAATCCGGCACCCATTCACTCGTCGGCGGCTCCACCATGCCGCCAAGCAATCCCGTTGGCGGGCGGGTGCGCAGGAGGATCGTGTCGTCGGCGCGCAACACCACGAAGGCCGCGCCTTTTCGCAGCTGCCCGGCCTCCTTCTTCTGCTTCTTCGGAAAGGTCTCCTGCAGCCCTTCGGCACGGGCTCGGCAGGGCACCATCCAGGGGCAGAGCGCACAGGCCGGGCGCTTGGGCGTACAGATGGTGGCACCGAGGTCCATGACAGCCTGGGCGAAGTCGCCAGGGCGGTCCTCCGGCACTAGGTCTTCCGTGAGGCTCCGGATCAGGGGCTTGGCCTTCGGCAGCGGCTCCTCGATCATGAAGAGGCGGGACATGACACGCTCCACATTGCCGTCCACCGCCGCGGCCTTCTCGTTGAAGGCAATGGCCGCAACAGCCGCCGCCGTATAGGCGCCGATACCACGAAGCTTGAGGAGCTCGGCTTCTGTCGGTGGAAATTGCCCGCCGTGTTTGTCCACAACCGCCTTGGCGCAGGCATGGAGGTTGCGGGCCCGGGAATAATAGCCGAGCCCGGCCCAGGCGTGCATCACCGCATCCGAAGGCGCTTCCGCGAGGGCCTCCACGGTCGGGAAGCGCTCCAGGAACTTCAGATAATAGGGCTTGACCGCTGCAACCGTGGTCTGCTGCAGCATGATCTCGGACAGCCAGACACGGTAAGGGTTTGCGGTCTCGCCCGGCTTGGCGCGCCACGGCAGATCGCGCCGGTGACGGTCGTACCAGACGAGAAGATCCTGCGGGTCGGGCTTGGTCGCGCTCGAAGCGGGCGTTAACATGGGCTTTGGAATAGCGTTCTATACCGAATATTCCAACGCGGCTTTTGGACATTCAACATGAGACGACCGAGGCGACATTGAGACGACCAAGACCCTTGGCCCGCCCCCTCGCCGAGTTTCTCGACGTCTGTCTGTCCCCCAGCCTGGCGGCGCAGGGCTTTGCCACGTCGGACATCATCATGGCCTGGCCCGACATCGTCGGCGAGAGGCTGGCCGCCTTCACCCAGCCCCTCAAGATCGAGTGGAAGCGCAAAGCCCCCCATGCCGATCCGGAAACCCGGCCCGATCCGGCGATCCTGGTCATCCGGGTGGAGAGTGCCTTCGCCCTCGAGCTCCAGCACATGGCACCCACCATCATCGAACGGGTGAACACCTATTACGGCTGGCGCTGCATCGGAAAGATCGTGCTGAAACAAGGTCCTGTCCGGCGGGTTGAGAAGAAGCGCCCGGCTCCTCCAGTCCTCACTCCGGCGGACCGGGAGAAGGTCGATAGGGCCGTCCAACCCATCGAGGAGGAGGCCCTCAAGGCTGCCCTCGACCGGCTGGGCCAGGCGATCGTCAGCTCCGGTTCACGCACGAAAGCGTGAGATATCCGGCGCTTGCCTCTTAAGCCAAGGCATTCTACCGCAGAACGAAATCTCTTCAGGAGTTCTCTTACGATGATCACCCGGCGTCAGACGCTTCAGCTTCTCGGAACCGCAGCCGTTGCGGCCTATTTCGCCACCAGCCTGCCAGCCCTTGCTCAGAACGTGGCCGAATCCGACCTCGCGGTCCAAGGTCCACTCGGCGACGTGGCCGTGGGGCCGGAAAACGCCAAGGTGACGATCATCGAGTACGCCTCGCTCACCTGCTCGCACTGCGCCAACTTCCACAAAACCACCTGGCCGGAGTTGAAGAAGCGCTACATCGACACTGGCAAGGTCCGGTTCGTCCTGCGCGAGTTCCCCCTCGATCCCCTCGCCACGGCCGGTTTCATGCTCGCCCGCTGCGACAGCGCGGACAAATATTACCCGATCACCGACCTGCTCTTCGAGCAGCAGCGGAACTGGGCTTTCACCGACAAGCCCCTGGACGCCCTGCGTGGTCTCATGCGCCAGGCGGGTTTTTCACAGGAAAAATTTGACGCTTGCCTCAAGGACCAGAAACTATATGACGCAGTCAACGCGGTGAAGAACCGGGGTATGGAGCAGTTCCGTGTGGACTCCACGCCCACTTTCTTCATCAATGGCCAGCGTCATCCTGGAAGCCTGTCGATCGATGAGATTGAAAAGGTCATCAAGCCGATCCTGGGAGAGTAAGCTCTCCTCCCCTGCCCCCCTGGGGCGGGACGGGAAGGCGCGTCCATGAAGCTGACACGCCTTCGCATTGCAGGCTTCAAGACCTTCGTCGAGCCCACAGACTTCCTGATCGAGCCGGGCCTGACCGGCGTTGTCGGGCCCAATGGCTGCGGCAAGTCCAACCTCGTCGAGGCCCTGCGCTGGGTCATGGGCGAGAACTCCTTCAAGAACATGCGCGCCACGGGGATGGACGACGTCATCTTCTCCGGCTCCGGCGGCCGCCCGGCCCGCAACTGGGCCGAGGTGATGCTCACCATCGACAATGCGGAGCGCACGGCGCCCGCCGCCTTCAACGACAGCGATCTCTTGGAAATCTCGCGCAAGATCGAGCGCGAGGAAGGCTCGACCTACCGGGTCAACGGCAAGGAAGTGCGCGCCCGCGACGTGCAGATCCTGTTCGCCGATGCTGCCACCGGGTCCCGCTCGCCCGCTCTCGTCCGCCAGGGCCAGATCAGCGAGATCATCTCGGCCAAGCCCCAGGCCCGCCGCCGCATCCTGGAGGATGCCGCCGGCATCGCGGGCCTCCACGCCCGCCGCCACGAAGCGGAGCTGCGCCTCAAGGCTGCCGAGGACAACCTCGTCCGTGTCGAGGACGTGATCCGCGAGCTGGAAAGCCAGATCGAGAGCCTGAAGCGCCAGGGCCGGCAGGCCTCCCGCTACAAGAACCTCTCCGCCGAAATCCGCCGGCTTGAAGCCCTGATGTACGCCATCAGCTTCTCCGAGGCGCGCGAGCAGGCAGCCACGGCCGAACGCCAGGTCACTGAGGCCCTCAAGGCCGTGGCAGATGCCACCGAGGAGCAGACCCGCGCGGCCACCGCCCAGGCGGTCGCCGCCCATGCCCTTCCGGGCCTGCGCCAGGCGGAAGCCGCAGCAGCAGCAGCCCTGCAGCGCCTGACCCATGCCCGCAACGAGCTCGAATCGGAGGAGCGCCGCTCCAAGGAGCGCGTGACGGAACTGGAGCGTCACATCGGAGATCTCAACCGCGACCTCGCCCGCGAGGCCGCCCAGCGCACGGACGCCGAGGCCACCATCGAGCGCCTCCAGTCCGAAGCCTCCGAGATCGCGCTCACCACCGATGGAGCGGACGATGCCCGCGCCGAGGCCGAGGAGCGCCTCCACAGCGCCGAGGCCGAGCTGCACGAGGCCGAAGCATCTTTAAGCGCCCTTCAGGCCCAGACGTCCGACCTCAACGCCCGCCGCGCCGCCCTGGAGCGTGCCGTGCGCGAGGAGATGGAGCGCGCCGCCCGGTTCCGGTCCGAGAAGGAGCGGCTGGAGCGTGAGATCGCTGCCCTTTCAGGCCCCTCTGAAGAAGGCCCCTCCCTCGACGACATGCGCGAGGAGATGGCGATCGCCGAGGAAAGCGCCCAATCGGCCGAAGAGGCCGTGATCGAGGCGCGAGAGACCCTCTCAGGCGCCCGCGAGGCCGAGAACCGCCTGCGCCAGCCCCTCAACGAGGCCGAGCGCAAGGCTCAGCGCCTTGAGACAGAGGCGCTGACGCTCGCCAAGCTTGTCACCTCCGCGACCGGCGACCTGTGGCCTCCGGCCCTCGACCAGATCATGGTGGACAAGGGCTACGAGACGGCTTTGGGCGCTGCTCTCGGTGACGACCTTGAAGCCTCGACCAATCCGTCAGCCCCTCACCATTGGGAAATGACCGGAACCGGCGAGAGCGACCCTTCCCTGCCGGACGGCGTCCGCTCGCTGGCCGAGCTTTCCCGCGCCCCGGCTGAGCTTCAGCGCCGCCTGCGCCAGATCGGCGTCGTGAGCAAGGCTGACGGGCTTCGCCTGCGCAACCTCCTGAAGCCCGGTCAACGGCTCGTTTCGCAGGAAGGCGACCTCTGGCGCTGGGATGGCTTCACCACTGCCGCTGAAGCCCCCTCCCCGGCGGCCCGCCGTCTTGCGGAAAAGAATCGCCTCGGCGACCTGGAGCGCGAAGCGGCGGAAGCCCGCGAGCAGGCCGAGAATCTGCGCCACGAGGTTGAAGGAGCCCTCGAAGCTGTCCGCAGGGCCGCTTCCCACGAGATGCAGGCCATCGAGGCCGCGCGCCAAGCCCGTCAGGCCCTCGATGCCGCCCGGACCCGATTGACTGCTGCCGAGCGCAAGGAAGCCGAACTCGGCCAGCGCCGCTCGGCGCTTCAGGAGGGCCTGACCCGCCTCGGAGAGAGCGAGGCAGAAGCCCTGGAGCGCGTGCAGGATGCCGAGGGCGCCCTGCAGGATCTTGCCCCGGCTCCCGATCTTGAAAGCCGGCTCCTTGAGGAGCGCACCCGCGTCGCCGAGCGCCGGGCTGCCGCCTCCGAGGCGCGGGCTGCCCTGCAGTCGCTCATGCACGAGGCCGAGTTGCGCCGCCGCCGGCAGGATGCCCTGGCCTCCGATATTCGCCTGTGGACCGAACGCGTTGGCCGCGCCGCCAAGGCCTTCGAGGATCTGGGCGAGCGCCTGGAGCGCGCCCAGGACGAGCACGAGCGCCTGCTGGAGGCCCCCGACACCTATCTCCAGCGCCGCCGCGCTCTGATCGCAGAGGTCGAGGAGGCCGAGGCCAAGCGTAAGGAGGCCGCCGACCATCTCGCCGATGCGGAGACGGGCCTCGCCGAGACGGACCGCGCCGCCCGCACCGCCCTTGAGGCGCTTTCGGCCGCCCGTGAGTCCCGCGCGGGCTCACAGGCCCGGCACGAAGCCGCCGTAGCGCGCCTCGCCGAAATCACCCGCACCATTGCGGAGAATCTCGAGACGACCCCGGCCGGGCTGATCGAGCTCGCCGGCCTGAGGGAGGCGACCGAGCTTCCGCCGCATGCGGAGATCGAATCGAAGCTCCATTCCCTCAAGAACGACCGGGAGCGCCTGGGCGCCGTGAACCTGCGCGCCGACGAGGAGCTAACCGAGCTCGAAACCAAGTACAACAACATCGCCGGCGAGCGGGACGACCTTGTCGAGGCCATCAAGCGCCTGCGCCAGGCCATTGGCAGCCTCAACCGTGAGGGCCGCGAGCGGCTGCTTGCCGCTTTCGATGTGGTGAACAACCACTTCAAGCAACTCTTCAGCACCCTGTTCGGCGGCGGCACGGCGGAACTGACCCTGGTCGATTCGGATGATCCGCTCGAAGCCGGCCTCGAAATCCTCGCCCGCCCGCCCGGCAAGAAGCCCCAGAGCATGACCCTGCTCTCCGGCGGCGAGCAGGCGCTTACCGCCACCGCGCTGATCTTCGCCGTCTTCCTCACGAATCCCTCGCCGATCTGCGTGCTCGACGAGGTGGACGCGCCCCTCGACGACGCCAATGTGGAGCGCTACTGCGCCCTCCTGGAGGACATGTCCCGCCAGACCGAGACCCGGTTCGTGGTGATCACCCACAACCCAATCACCATGGCCCGGATGGACCGTCTCTTCGGCGTCACCATGGCCGAGCGCGGCGTATCGCAATTGGTATCCGTCGACCTGCAGAGCGCCGAACGCATTCTTGAGGTGGCCTAAGGTTTTCAGGCCCGGCCATGCTTCAGCCCCAAAAACATGTGCGCTTTCCGCCTCAGCCTGCGCAAAAACATCTATAATTAAGCAATATCATATACTTAGTTCTTTTCATACGGTTCTTGACAGGGGTGAACCCCGCTCATATGGTGCGCCCGGCTTTCGGGGCTGGTTTCCAGACATTTTTCCCGCAACGCTTCACAGGAGATCGCAATGGCGGACCCTCACGAGCGGAACGGTGAAAATGAACGGAAACCGAGCAGCGCCGATGATGCCGACCTATCAGCGAGACTGAAATCTCTCGATGCGCGGATCTCTCAAGCATCCGTTCAACGAGCCGAGTCGGAACCTCGCGCCCGTCCGACGTCCAACTCCACTGCTCTCGGTCAAGCCTTCAGGCTCTCGGCCGAATTCGTTGCAGGAGTTGCGGCCGGCGGCATCCTGGGTTGGATCGTCGACTACCTGCTCGGATCTTCCCCTTGGGGTCTGATCGTTTGTCTGATACTCGGCTTCTGCGCCGGGATGCTCAATCTGATGCGAGCAGCCGGGGTGGTCAAACCCGCCCGGTATGACGACAAGCGGTGACGGACTTCGAACGCCGTACGGCATTGGCAACAGCGAACTTTTGAGAGCGGATCATGGCGAGCCCGATCGAACAATTCCAGATCAAGCCCATCATTCCGGTCATCAACTTCACGAATTCGTCCGTCTTCATGATCGGCGCCGCCGCCGTGATCGTGGGCGGCCTCCTCTACGCAACACGCAAGCGCGCCGTCGTTCCGGGCCGCGCCCAGTCGGTGGCCGAGGTGCTGCACGATTTCGTCGCGAACACGCTGGTCGACGCCACCGGCAAGGAGGGGATGAAGTTCTTCCCCCTCGTCTTCTCGCTCTTCATGTTCGTGCTGACGGCCAACCTGCTGGGCATGATCCCTGGTTTCTTCACGGTCACAAGCCACATCATCGTCACCTTCGCGCTGGCCATGCTGGTGATCGGCACCGTGGTGATCTACGGCTTCGTCAAGCACGGCACCCACTTCCTCGGCCTCTTCGTGCCGTCGGGCGTGCCGGGCTGGCTTCTGCCCTTCATCGTGGTGATCGAGCTCATCTCCTTCCTGTCCCGCCCGATCTCGCTGTCCCTGCGTCTCTTCGCGAACATGCTCGCTGGACACATCGCGTTGAAGGTCTTCGCAGGCTTCGTGGTCAGCCTCCTGGCGGCTGGCGGCGCTCTGACGATCCTCGCTCCGCTGCCGCTCCTCATGGCGGTTGCTCTCATGGCGCTCGAGTTCCTCGTCGCCGCTTTGCAGGCCTACGTCTTCACGGTGTTGACCTGCATCTACCTGAACGACGCGCTGCACCCGGGGCACTAGGTCTGCGCTGAGTTAACCTTCCCTCCCGATCACGTTATTCCCAAGGAGATCACAATGGATCCGGTTGCTTTCAAGTTCCTCGGCGCGGGCCTCGCCTGCATTGGCATGGGCCTCGCTGCTATGGGCGTCGGCAACATCTTCGGTAACTTCCTCTCGGGCGCCCTGCGCAACCCGTCGGCAGCCGATGGCCAGTTCGCCCGTGCCTTCATCGGCGCGGCGCTTGCGGAAGGTCTCGGCATCTTCTGCCTCGTCGTCGCTCTCGTTCTGCTCTTCACCTAATCTCAAGACGGTGATCGGGAGGCTGAGGCGCGCTTCACGCGCTTCGCCTCGACAGGGGTGACGGCGGGCTCAACCGCCGTCATTCATGTTTCCGGCGCATCGTGCGGAAAAGTGGTTCCGGTTTTCCGCGTCCGACGACGCGCCAGTCTAGGGATCAAGCATCGGCAAAAACCCAAAAGTGCATTCCACTTTTGGGACTGATGCTAGGAACGCTCTTTAGGATCTGCTCCATGGCTCAGGCTCAGACGACCAATGCCACAACAGAGGCCCACGGTGGCGCGCACGCCGACGTCGGGTTTCCGCCCTTCGAGACGGAGACCTTCGGCGGTCAGCTTCTGTGGCTCGCCATCACCTTCGTGGTGCTCTACACCCTGCTCTCACGACTGGTCCTGCCGCGCCTGAGCGGAATCATCGAGAACCGCCGCGGGATGATCGCTAATGATCTCGACGACGCGGCTGCCATGAAATCCCGCGCGGAAGAAGCTGGCACGGCCTACGAGAAATCGCTGGCCGAGGCGAAGGGCCGCGCTCAGGCTCTGGCCCAGGAGACCCGCGCCAAGCTCTCCACCGAGAGCGACGTCAAGCGCAAGGCGCTTGAGGCCGACCTCAACCAGCGCCTCGCAGAGGCCGAAGCCACCATCTCGGGCAAAAAGGCTGAAGCCATGAGCCACGTGGACGCCATCGCCCACGACACGGCCACCGCCATCATCGAGCGCCTCACCGGCAAGGCTCCGGCCCCGCAGAAGGTCGAAGCCGCTCTCAACCAGATCAAGGCCTGATCAGGAGATCCGCATGTTCCAAAGCGCTGAATTCTGGGTCGGTGTCGCCTTCGTCATCTTCTGGGGCCTGATGTTCTATCTCGGCGTTCCGGGCAAGGTGATGAACCAGCTGGACTCGCGCGGCAAGCGCATTGCCGACGAACTGGCCGAGGCCAAGCGCCTGCGCCAGGATGCCGAACGGCTCCTCAAGGAGTACGAGGCCAAACGCGCCGCCGCCGAGCGTGAGGCTGCCGACATCGTCTCGAATGCCCGTGCCGAGGCCGAGCGCCTTGCCGCCGAGGCACAGGAGAAGATGACCGACTTCGTGAAGCGCCGTACAGCCAGCGCCGAGGCGAAGATCGCCCAGGCCGAGGCTCAGGCCTCGGCGGAAGTCCGCGCCGCCGCCATCGACGCCGCCATCAAGGCCTCCGAACGCGTTCTGCGCGACGAGATCACCGGCGCCGCTGCCGCCTCCCTCGTCACGTCGAGCCTCAACGACGTTCGCACGAAGCTGCAGTAAGGCTTCGTTTCCGACGAGAGAATTCAAAGGCCGCCCTTCGAGGCGGCCTTTTTGCTGGAGGGCACCATGCTTCTGATTTTCGATTGCGACGGGGTTCTGGTGGATTCCGAGGCCCTTGCCTGCGAGATCGATGCCCAGATCCTCACTCGGATTGGGCTCCCCTACTCAGCACAGGACATCGCGCGAAAGTTCGTCGGGGTGAGCTTCAAGGACATGGTGGCGCGCCTCGAGGCGGAGCATGGCTGCACGCTCCCGGCCGACCTGGGAGTGCAGATGGACAGCGCTCTCTTCGCGAAATTCGAGACGGACTTGAAGCCGATCGAGGGCGTCCAAGAGGCGATCCTCTCGCTCCCCTACCCGCGCTGCGTCGCCTCCTCCTCCACACCTGATCGAATCGCCCTGTCACTGCGCATCACAGGGTTGTCGGACCTCTTCGATCACGTCTTCAGCGCCACGCAGGTGGCACGCGGCAAGCCTGCACCGGATCTGTTTCTCCATGCCGCAAAGAGCATGAGCGCCAGCCCGCGGGATTGCGTCGTGATCGAGGACTCGGCGGCGGGGATTCAGGGAGCCCTTTCCGCCGGTATGCAGGTGATCGGCTTCACGGGCGGCGCCCATTGCGGGCCGGAGCATGCCGAGAAGCTGCGGCGGGCCGGTGCATCCATTGTCATTGAGAGAATGACCGATTTAACGAAGACCGTGCAGGCGTTCGCGTGACCACAACGTCATCCCGGACGGCGTGAGCCGATCCGGGATCGTCAGCAGGATCAAGCGCTATTCTCGCCCCGCGATCCCGAATCTTCACTGCGCTTCGTCCGGGATGACGAATCCAAGATCACAAAAGAAATGCCCGGCACATGGCCGGGCATTTTGGTTTGAGGAGCCTTACTCCGCCGCTTCCGCCACGGGCGTGGGCGGTGTCCATTTGAGCACCGGGCTGCGGGCGGCGCGGGTTTCGTCGAGGCGGCGGCGGGGGGCGTGGTAGGGGGCGCCGGTGAAGCGCTCCTTGTCGCCGTTCTTCGCCGCCATGGCGAGGTCGCGCAGCATGGCGATGAAGAGATCGAGCGACGCCTTCGATTCGGACTCGGTCGGCTCGATCAGCATGGCGCCATGCACAACCAGCGGGAAGTACATGGTCATGGGGTGGTAGCCCTCGTCGATCATGGC
>JAJFBI010000632.1 GCA_020697385.1 Microvirga sp.
GCATACGTTGCCGTAAGCAAGATGCGGAGGGAGTCATGACTGCAACGAATGAGCTGGATGCGGTTTTATGCCAAGAGGAACTACCAGATGAGTTCTCCAGGCTGACCTCAAGTTCTCCAGCCGGGGACAAATTGTCGATGGCTTCCATGCTCAGCGGCATGATTTCCGTCTGCCATCAGGACGATGTGACCTGTCCCCTGATGCTGAGGCGTCATCTCGTGGTTCCGGCTTGGCCGCATGTATTGCCGACCGGGGTTGGTTCAGTCGTCTGAGCGACCAGCAATTCAAGGTTTTTCTTTTATGGATGAAGCATTGTCCCTCCCGTTTGCAGCCAGTCCCGTGGCGGTTCTGCTCCATCCGAGCGTTGTTCCGGTCATCGATGTGTTCCGCTCGCTGAGTCGCCTCGAGGATCAATATGACTTGGCCATGCTCGATGGACCCGAGCATGCGCTGGAAGCCTATACCCAGCCTGAAACTGCAAAAGGGATTGTGTCGGACGCACTCCTTCTCGCCTTTGCCCTCACCCGTCAGCGCGGGCGTCCGTTCATCCATAGGCCGGTTGGATCCAGGCATGGTAGCCTGGACGAGTATTCTCTTCTGGCCCTGATCGGCGCCTCACGCGATCCCTCCTCGCAGGTGGCTATCGAAGCGGCGCGTTATCTGGACATTGTATCACTTGATTTCATGTCGGCCTTGGCAGGAAGCCTAGTGAGGCAGATTGATCTTGGTGCTGTGGCGTTCGTAGTCCCCGAGCTTTCCGAGTTTCGTGCCATCACGGGCGTTGGATTATTCGAAGAGGTTATCGTAGAGACTGCTTTGAGGCGCGCCGAATTCAACTTCAGGCATCAGTAAATATTTCTTTCTATTCACATCTACAAAAGTAAAGGGGCCGCTGAGCGGCCCCTTTGATGATTACAGCTGATGAAAGCTTTATTCCTGATTGCCGCGGGTGTTGCCCGAGGCCTGGCCGCCTTTGCGGCCAGCTTCCGAGGCGAGTTCGCGGTCCTGTGAGAAGGATCGCTTCTCGGCGGGAACGCTTTTGCCGCCCTTGCTGGCGATTTCACGCTGCCGGTCGGAATCCATCGACGCGAAGCCACGCTTCGAGGTCGAACCACCTGCCATTTATGCCTCCTAATCGAGTGGTGTTCGTGCATCATCAACCGCTCGCTGAATCGATGGTTCCGGTTCGGAAGGGTCAACCTTTGCAAAAAAATTTGCGAAATAATTCAGACCTCTCGAATTGTCCGAGTTGTGGCAAATGTTGGGCACTTGGAAACAGGGCAACATCTTGTCGTTAGGAATAAGAGCCAAGAAGGTACTTGCCTCGATACAGGTGAAGAATGGGGCCTATATTTGCCAATAGATGGGTGATCGAAGGCAAGTCATAGAAGATCGTGTGCTCGGGTAGGAACCCTGGAGCGAATTCGATCTGTCCTGGAATTCATGATCGTGTAGGTGAGAGGAGTGGCGATCTGGTCGCCCGCACCGGTATAAGTGAAGGCGCTACTTCGAGTGCAACGAGAGATATCAGAGGGGAAGAGGAGAGGATGACCTACGACGACAACAATGTGTTCGCGAAGATCCTCCGCGGTGAGCTGCCTTGCCACAAGGTCTACGAGACGGACCAGATCCTGGCCTTCATGGATGTCATGCCGCGCGGCGCCGGGCATGTTCTGGTCATCCCCAAGGCGAAAGCGCGCAACCTTCTCGATGTCCAACCTGACGATCTCGCGGAGCTCGCAAAAGCCGTGCAGGTCGTCGGCAAGGCAGCCAAGGCGGCGTTTTCGGCTGACGGCCTGACGATCCAGCAGTTCAATGAGAGCGCGGGCGGGCAGGTGGTGTTCCACATCCACTTCCACGTCATTCCCCGGTTCGAAGGCGTGGCGCTGAAGCCCCATACGGGCCAGATGGAGAAGCCGGATGTCCTGGCGGGAATGGCCGACAGGATCCGCGCGGCCTTAGCTTGAGCCTATGATGTGAGCGGCAGGGTGGACCTGCCGCTTTTTGTCCAGGGCTTTAGTCCGCCCAGTCGAGGGAACGGGATACGGCCTTGTTCCAGAGAGCATTCAGACGCTCACGGCGCGAGGCCTCCATGGCTGGCGTCCAGCGCTTGTCCACGGCCCAATTGCGCACGAGTTCGTCCGTCCCGCTCCAGAAGCCGGTCGCCAGGCCGGCCGCATAAGCAGCACCGAGAGCCGTGGTTTCGATCACCTTCGGGCGCACCACCGGCACATCGAGGATGTCCGCTTGGAACTGCATCAGCAACTCGTTGACGACCATGCCCCCGTCCGTGCGCAGCTCCGTCGCGGTGATGCCCGTATCCTTGGTCATAGCGTCCAGCACCTCGCGGGTCTGGAAGGCCGTGGCCTCGAGCGCCGCGCGGGCGATGTGCGCCTTGGTGGCGTAGCGCGTCAGGCCCCCGATGAGGCCGCGGGCATGGGAGTTCCAATGCGGCGCATAGAGGCCGGAGAAAGCCGGCACGATGGTCACACCGCCATTGTCCTCGACGCTGCGGGCGAGGGTTTCGATGTCGGGGCTTTTCTCGATCATGCCGAGATTGTCGCGCAGCCACTGCACGAGGGCGCCCGCGATCGCGATCGAGCCCTCCAGGGCATAGACGGTCTTCGCTTGCCCGAAGCGGTAGCCGACCGTGGTGAGCAGGCCGCATTTCGACGGGTAGGGGGTCTCGCCGGTGTTCATCAGCATGAAGCAGCCGGTGCCGTAGGTGTTCTTGGCCTCGCCCTGCTTGAAGCAGGCCTGTCCGACGAGCGCCGCCTGCTGGTCGCCGAGAATGCCGGCAATCGGCACGCCGGCCAGATTGTCGGTGGCCTCGCCATAAACCTCGCTCGACGAACGG
>JAJFBI010000633.1 GCA_020697385.1 Microvirga sp.
GATCGTCACCACCACGCCCACCATCGAAGGCCGCCGCATTGCCTCCTATCGCGGCATCGTCTCGGGCGAAGCGATTCTCGGCGCCAATGTGTTTCGCGATTTCTTCGCCTCGATCCGCGACGTTGTCGGCGGGCGCGCGGGCTCCTATGAGCGCGTACTGCGCGACGGGCGCGACACGGCCCTGCAGGAGATGATCGAGGAGGCGCAACGCCTCGGCGCGCACGCCATCGTGGGCGTTCACCTCGATTACGGGGCGCTCGGCAAGAACGAGGGCATGATGATGGTGTCGGTCAGCGGCACGGCGGTGACACTGGAGTGAGTACAAGCTGTCATTCCGGGGCCGCGCAGCGGAGCCCGGAATCCAGAAACGCTAACGATGCAGGAAGAGATGCGACGCCGCTCGCTGTTTGCTGAGACGTCGTGTTTATGGATTCCGGGCTCGCCTGCGGCGCCCCGGAATGACAGTGGAGGGTTTCACACCCGTTTCACGCCGCTCAGCAGCCAGAAGCCCGCGAGCAGGAACAGGATCAACACTGCCGGTCCTGCCGCTTGCGTTTGAAACACCGCGGTTGAGACGGCCACCGCAAGCGGCGCCAGGAAGGATGTGACTTTGCCTGAAAGCGCGAGCAGCCCGAAATAGCGCCCGGCTGCCTCGGCCGGAACGAGCCGCGCTAGCAGGCTGCGCGAGGATGCCTGCAAAGGACCCGCGACAGCGCCGATGACGAGGCCGAGCAGCACGAACACCTTTTCCGGCGCGGAGCCGTAGAGGCCATCATCCGGTGCCGGCGGCGCAGTCGGCACGACGAAGAAGATAGAGTTGCGCCCGAGCGACAGAACGCCGACGCAGACGAGCACCAGGAGGACGATGGCGCCGAGGATCACGGGCTTGGCGCCGATGCGGTCGTCGAGGCGGCCGCCGATCAGTGCCCCGATGGTGCCCGTGATGGTGAGCATGATGCCGAACAGCCCGAGTTCGATGGCTTGCCAGCCGAACACGCCGGCCCCGTAGATCCCGCCGAACGCGAACAAAGCCACCAGCGCATCCTGGTAGACCATGTTGGCAAGGAGAAAGCGTCCGACGCTTGTGTGCCGCCGTGCATCCGCGATGGTGTTCCTCACCTGCTCCAAGCCTTGTCGCGCGGCTGCTTTCAGGCTTACGCCCGAGCGCGGGACATCCGGCGTGAGCAGAAACAGCGGCAGCACGAAAACCAGAAACCACAGGGCCGAGAACGGACCCGTGATGCGATCGCCCTCACGGCTTGACGGATCGAGCCCGAAGAGCGGATCCAGGTCGAAGACGGTCTTCATTGACACCGGGTCGGAAGCGAGAAAGCCCAGCACGATCACGAGGGATACGAGCCCGCCGAGATAGCCCATTGCCCAGCCGGTACCCGAAAGGCGCCCGTAGCGCTCCGGCGGCACGAGATGCGGGATCATGGCGTTGTTGAACACGGCTGCCACTTCCACGGCCACCGTCCCGAAGGCGAAGCCGATCAGCGCGATGGGAATGGCATAGGATTGTCCGGGCGCGGCGTACCACAGGGCGAAGGACGCGAGGACCAGCACGAGGCCGCAGGATGCGATCCACGGCTTCTTCGGCCCCGTGGCATCGGCGATGGAGCCGAGCACCGGCGAGAGAACGGCGAGCACGAGCCCGGCCGCCGCCGTCGCATAGCCCCAGAGGCTCTGTCCGCTTACGGGATCGGAGGCCAGCGCCGAGGCAAAATACGGCGCGAACACGAAGGTGGTGACCAGCGTGAAGAAGGGCTGGCAGGCCCAGTCGAACAGGAGCCAGCCCAGGATCGCGGGACGCGTGGCTTTTCGCGAAGGCGCGAGGGGATTGATGTGTCTCACCGATGTCCCTCGCTGCCTTCGTTAAGGTTTGTATCAGCGTCTCAAGTCGTCCGCGCGAGGTCGCCGAGGAGGCTTGCCGCAACGGTGATCTTCGACAGGGTCAGGCCCGACGACACGATGCCGTCGACCGCGCTCCGGATGCGGTTGACGTCGGCACCGCGCTTTTCGCTCCAGGCGCGCACCGCTCCGGAAGCCTCATGAGCGGACACCTCGGCGGTCAGGCCGCGATGGGCATAGGCGATGCTGTCGATGGCGCGGTCCAGCGCCAGGCGGTCGAAGTAGTCGCTGACGGTGATCTCCTGCGCGGCGCCGATGAGCGCGCCGAGCCGGAAGGAGGCTTCCAGGGCGAAGTGGGTGCAGGCGATCTCGGCCACCGGTTTGCCCGTCTTCTGCGCCGTCTGCACGATGTCGGGCGCGGCAACGAGATCGGGCAGGGACGCGACGCGTCGTGCCAGCTCCTCGGGAACGCCCTCGTCCACCAGCGCCTTCGTGCGCGCCTCCCAGACCACCTTGGCCTCGGGCGAGAGCGCGTTCTCGAGGCTCTGCTCGACCTCCCCGATGCCGGCCTGGTAGGTGCCGATGATCTGGTCGAGGGAGTGGTTGGCGAAATCCACGTTGCGGATGAACCAGACGATCCGGTTCATGAGCAGGTCCTGCAACTCGCCGTAAAGGCGCAGCTGCACCCGGCCAGGCACGATGCCGTCGAGGGCATCGATGGCAAGGTTCATCTCGGTGAGGTTGAAGGAATCGCGGGTTGCCGCATAAGCCGCCGCGATGGTCGGTGCATCGGCGCCGGTCTGGTCCACGAGGCGGGCCACCATGGTCGGGCCACCGCGATTGATGATCGCGTTCGCAAGCTGCGTGGCGATGATCTCGCGCCGCAGGCGATGGCCTGCGATCGCGTCCGGGAAGCGCTCGCGCATCTCGGCCGGGAAGTAGCGATCGAGCTCCTTGCCGAGATAGGGATCGTCCGGCACCGGGCTCTCCAGCAGCGCGTCGTGCAGGGAGAGCTTGGCATAGGCCAAAAGCACCGCGAGCTCCGGCCGCGTCAGTGCCTCGCCGCGACGGGCGCGCTCGGCGAGCGTCGAATCGTCGGGCAGGTATTCCACCGCGCGGTTGAGACGGCCAGCTGCCTCCAGCATATGCATGAGCCGGCGCGCGAAACCGAGATCGGCGAGGCCCCGCTGCTCGGAAAGCGACAGCGCCAGCGTCTGCAGATAGTTGTTGCGCAGCACGAGGGCTGCGACATCCTCGGTCATGTCGGCCAGGAGCGCGTTGCGCTGGTCTTCCGAGAGGCGTCCGTCGCGCTCCGGTGTGGTGAGCGCGATCTTGATGTTCACCTCCACGTCGGAGGTGTTCACGCCCGCCGAGTTGTCGATGGCATCCGTGTTGAGGCGAACGCCCTTCTGGGCCGCTTCGATGCGGCCGCGCTGGGTCATGCCGAGATTGGCGCCCTCGCCGATCACCTGGGCGCGCACATCCGGGCCGGTGATGCGGATCGCATCGTTGGCGCGGTCGCCCACCTGCTCGTCCGTTTCGGTCGACGCGCGAACATAGGTGCCGATGCCCCCGAACCAGAGCAGGTCGACGCGGGCTTTGAGGATCGCGTTCATCACCTCGGCCGGCGTTGCTTCCGGCTTGTCGAGATCGAGCAGCGCGCGCACCTCGGCTGAGAGCGGGATGGATTTCGCATTACGCGGGAAGATGCCGCCGCCTTTAGAGATCAGCGCCTTGTCGCAATCCTGCCAGCTGGAGCGGGGCAGATTGAACAGGCGCTCACGCTCCAGATAAGTCGCCTCCGGATCCGGGTTCGGATCGAGGAAGATGTCGCGATGGTCGAAGGCAGCCACGAGCTTCAGCGCCCGGGACAGCAGCATGCCGTTACCGAACACGTCGCCCGACATGTCGCCCACGCCCGCTACCGTCACGGGTGTGGTCTGGATGTCGATGTCGATCTCGCGGAAGTGGCGCTTCACCGCCTCCCAGGCGCCGCGGGCGGTGATGCCCATTTTCTTGTGGTCATAGCCCTGGCTGCCGCCGGACGCGAAGGCGTCGCCGAGCCAGTGACCCTTCTCGATAGAGAGCGCATTCGCCGTGTCGGAGAAGGTCGCCGTGCCCTTGTCGGCGGCAACCACAAGATACGGATCGTCGCCGTCGTGGCGCACCGTGTCCGGCGGCGGGACAATGCTGTCGCCGACGATGTTGTCGGTGATCTGCAGCATCGTGCGCACGAAGATGCGGTAGCTCTCGGTGCCCTCATTGAGCCAGGCCTGCCGGTCGATCGCGGGCGGCAGGAGCTTCGGCACGAAGCCGCCCTTGGCGCCCACCGGCACGATGACGGCGTTCTTCACCTGCTGGGCCTTCACGAGGCCCAGAACCTCGGTACGGAAATCCTGTGGCCGGTCCGACCAGCGCAGCCCCCCGCGCGCCACCTTGCCGAAGCGCAGATGCACGCCCTCGACGCGGGGCGAGTAGACGAAGATTTCGTAGAGAGGCCGGGGCAGCGGCAGGCCTTCCACCTTGGCGCATTCGAACTTGAACGCGATGGTCTGGCGCGGCAGGCCGTTGTCTTCGAGTTGGAAGAAGTTGGTGCGGGTCGCTGCATCGATCAGGTTGATGAAGCGGCGCAGGATCCGGTCGTCATCCAGGCTCGTGACCTGTTTCAGCTGCTCCTCGATGCGCTCGCGGATCACGGCTTCGCCAGCCTCGCGGTCCTCCTCATGGCGCGGATCGAAGCGCGCATAGAAGAGCTTCACGAGATCGGCCACGATCGTGCCGTGGCGCGCGAGCGTTCCGGCAATGTAATCCTGCGCGTAGGTGACCTGGATTTGGCGCAGGTAGCGGCCGAAGGCCCGGATCATGGCGACATCGCGCCAGCCGAGGCCGGCTTCGAGCACGAGGCGGTTGAAGCCGTCGGATTCCGCCAAACCACGGAAC
>JAJFBI010000634.1 GCA_020697385.1 Microvirga sp.
GGCCCAACTCTCCAGGACGCGTTCACCCGCTTCACCGCTTCGCTCCAGGACGGCGATGTCGCGGTTGTTTATTTCAGTGGGCACGCCGGGCGGGTCGGCGGGGAGTTCACCTTGCTAGCGGCCGACGCGCCTCCGCAAGGCACCCGGGAACGGCGGCAACAACCATTTGGATTGTTGCTGACCACGATCGCCGACGAGATAAGAGTTGCGGGCGCGCAGGCGCAGATCTTCTTCATCGACGCTTGCCGGGGCGATCCCTATGTGAGCTCAACACCGGAAATCGGGCCCTCCTCGTGCGGCGACCTTAAAGAGCCGCTTCCGGAGGGATCGGTCGCTCTCTTTTCGGCCAGCGCCGGTCAACGCGCACTCGACCGCCTTGGCGACGGCGACCAGGACCCGCACTCGGTCTTTACGCGTACTCTCCTTAGCCATCTCGATGACACGGGCTCGGTGGTTCGCGTGGCCCGTGCGGTTCGCGTCGAGGTGACCGAGCTCGCCAACTCGGTGCAGTACCGGCAGACACCGGCATACCTCGACGAGCTCGTTGGACCACCCGTGGTTCTGGTGCCGGGTCCGTCGGACGTAGCGTCCGCCACGCCGCCGCCATCAGCTCCCCCTCTGCCGCGTGAGCCTCTGCCTCCTCCGCCACAGCCACAGCCGCAGCCGCAGCCTCTACCTGCACCGGCGACGGATGGCTTCGTCTGCGGGTCAGCCGCACCTGGGCCACCGGCATTCGACTGCAGTCGGGCTCGGCGCTTGGCGGAAATCGCAATCTGCCGTGACCCGCGTCTTGGCTCCTGTGACCGCATGCTCAACGTCGCCTTTTATGAGGCACAGGCTCGCGCCGGGCGCGGTGCGGTGGCCTTACGGAGTGACCAGGAAGCTTGGCTCGCCCGTCGCGACGCTTGCGCCGGTGCCGCCGGGCAGGGCCCCGCCGCCGTCGCGGAGTGCATCGGGCGTGCTTACGACGAACGCATCGCTGAGCTGGAGGTCGTGCGAGCCCAGCCGCCAATAGCAGCTCCAGTCTCGCCGAGCTTCAATTGCCGATACGGGCGGACCCTGGTCGAACAAGCCATCTGCAGCGACCCGGCACTCGCCGCCAAAGACCGGCGGATGGCGCGGCTCTATGAACGCGCGGGAGGCTCGCGATTCGGGCCGGTGGAGCCAACCCAGCACGCGTGGCTGGCCGTCCGTGACGCATGCGCCCGGGTTGCCGGACCGGCGTTGCATGCCTGCATTCACGAGGCCTACGACGCGCGCATCGCCGAGCTCGGCGGTTGATCGCGATAAACTTGCGCAGGTGCTCGACCAGCCTCGCGCCGACCCCGGCGAGCGTCATCTCGACGACCCGCGCCGCTGGCTCCTGGTTTCCAGCATTGCCTTCACGCACGCCTTGGACGGGTGAGGCGCCGACGCAGCGGCATAGGGCCGAACGGACATCGTCAGGGCCGCCCGAGCGCCGTTGCGCCTGGCGGTGCGTAGCCCTCTTCGTGCAGCCGCTTCGCATGCGCGACGAACTCGCGCACCGCGTCGACGGCGTCCTCGATCTCGGAAAAGCCGCAGCCGTCCACGCGTACGCGCCCGCCCTCGCGATAAAGCTCCACCCACAGCGGCAGCAACGGCATGCAGTCTAACGGAAATTCCGTCAGCCGCACTTCGTAGGAGCGGAAGCGCGCCAGAACCGCGCTGTGCCCCCGTCCTCTGCCTCGGCGGGAGCCCCGTGTAGGGGTGGAGCAGCAGGCGCTCGGCCTACTCGCCATTGAAGTCCTTCAGAGCGCGCGAGTCGCGCGCGGCAAAACCGGTCATGGCTCGTGTGATCCTTCGTCCGCGGTTCTGCGCCGCGCGGATCCGTCAACGGATCTGGCTACCGCTTCTTGCCGAGGCTTGGCAGGCCTCCCGGGACGAATGTCGCCTTTACCGCACTCGCATCACGGACCTTGGTTGCCTTCTCCTGAGACACGATCCCATACTTCTTCTGGAGCCCCTTGAGGTTCTTGTGAACGGCATCCACGAGGGCCTTGATGGCTTCGTCACTGCGCGTCTCGCGGAAGGCGTTTCCCCGCCCATCCCCTGTCGCACCGGTTAGGGCCCCGAATAGTTCGGTCTGCTTTATCGGTTCCATTGTTGCAATCCTATCTATCCTCATGCCGCCCATACTTCGGCCATTCAGTCCGTGCACGCACCGCCTCGGCCCTTCGTCTCCCTTTGGCGCACGCGCCGAGGACCTTATGACCGCTGGCGAACCTCGTTCAAGGCGCGCTTCATAACCCGGATTCCGTGACCGGCCGCGATTGTCAACTCGTCGAGCTTGATGTCCTGCATGGCGGCATAAAGCCGGACGGAATTCACTCCGTTGATTTTGCGCTCGTACTGTTTCAAGGTGTCGGTGCGGCTGCGCTTCCAAACTTGGTACTGCTTCCGTGGAGCCTTAGTCGTGTACCAGACCATCTGCAGCAGATCCCCATCACGAACGCGCTTATACTCGACGGATGTAGCGTAGGAGAGGAGCGCGCGCATCCCAATTCGAATGTCCTTGCAAAAGCGGCGCAACTTGGCTTCCGAAATCCCCCACACGAGGAGGTGCACGTGCCATTGCATGAAGCGGTCCACACAGTGGTTTTGAGCAGAAACATAAAGAGCGACGTCAAGGAGGCCGACGTAGTTTAAGCCGATGAGAGCCTCGGCATAGGCTTGGCGAATTTGGCGCAGTGTGGGCCCTTCCCACCCCGGCGGGTCAAACTCATAGGGAAAAACTACCTGGCGCTTGTCGATTACCGTGACGAAGTAGACCGGCCTGCGTGGAATGAAGCGGGGCGGCTTCGCTCCAAGGGCCTGAGCGAGGTTACCTGCGAG
>JAJFBI010000067.1 GCA_020697385.1 Microvirga sp.
CTGCTTGGGGATGATCATATCGGTGTCGATATTGATGATCCGCAGCGGCGCCGCGACGCTTTCCAGCACGGTGAACTTGTCCATGATCCTCAATCCTTCAGGCGGCGCCTGAGCCGCTTTTCAGGTGCCTCATACCAAAGGCCTTTGGGGATCGCTAGGGCAACCATGTCGCGGCGCGCAAAGAATTGTCGCCAGGCCGGCTCCCGACGCAATTTTATGAGGCTTAGGAGGAGGCCGCCTCGATGGCTTCCATATCCTCGTCGGAGAGGCCGAAATGGTGGCCGATCTCGTGGACCAGCACGTGGGTGACAACGTGGCCCAAGGTCTCCTCGTGCTCGGCCCAGTAATCGAGGATCGGGCGGCGGTAGAGCCAGACCATGTTGGGAAACTGACCCGTCTGCATCATGGCGCCGCCCTGGGCGAGGCCGATGCCGCGGAAGAGACCGAGGAGATCGAAGGGTGTTTCACAACCCATTTCCCGCAGGGTCTCGTCATCGGGAAAATCCTCGACCCGGATCACCACACCTTCGCACAGGGCGCGGAATTCCACCGGCAGGCGGGCGTAAGCGTCCTGCGCCAGGGCTTCCATGTCGTCGAGGGAGGGTGCCTGGAGGGTGGCGAGATCGGTCATGGTCTTAAAGGATGTCGAGCTGAACGAGGAGCCAGAAGCCGAGGATCACAACACCGATCAGGGATAGGATGCGCCCGATGCGCCGGCCCCAGAGCTCGATCGGGTCGGTGCCGCCCTCCGGATCCATGGCGTCCCTGGCGCCGAAGTGATCACCCGCCCGCCGGCCCATGCGGGCAAGCGCCGACGATCCCAGGGTATCCGTGTCCCGCTGCACGCGCTCCAGCGCCTCGCGGGCCTCGGAGGCTTGGCGGGCTTCGCGCTCCCGGTCGTTCATCGGTCCCCTCCCGGCTTAACATTAGCTTCACCATGGCGCCTGAACGGCAGCTTCGCAACGGAACGCCTGCGAGACTCAGCCGTTAACAGCCCCAGATAATCAATTCTTGAAGAGGCAACAATGCGTACGATTCTCGGTGTCCTGGCTGTAGCCGGGTTGACTTTCCTCGGCGCTGGTACGGCGTCGGCCCAAGGTGTCGATGTGCGGATCGGCCCGAACGGCGTTCGCCTGGAGCAGAACCGCCCGGCTTATCGCGAGCGCGTCATCGAGCGCCGCGTGGTCCGTCCCGCCCGCACCCGCACCGTGTGCCGCACGGTGATGGAGGAACGCGTCCGCCGGAACGGCGTCGTCGTCCGCCGCCCGGTCGAAAGCTGCCGCCAGGTGACGGCAGGTCGTCGGGTTTACGTGGACTAAGCGATAAGCATTTGCATAAAAAGGCCGTGGCTCAGGCGAGCCACGGCCTTTCGTTTGTCAGGATCAGTGGTCAGCTGAAAGTGCGGATGTCCACGAAGCGGCCCGCGATCGCCGCCGCCGCCGCCATGGCGGGCGAGACGAGGTGGGTGCGGCCCTTGAAGCCCTGACGGCCCTCGAAATTGCGGTTCGAGGTCGAAGCGCAGCGCTCGCCCGGAGCGAGGCGATCAGCGTTCATGGCCAGGCACATGGAGCAGCCGGGCTCGCGCCAGTCGAAGCCGGCCGCCTTGAAGATCTTGTCCAACCCTTCTCCCTCGGCCTGCATCTTAACGATGCCGGAGCCGGGCACGATCATGGCGCTGACGGTCTCGGCCACGCGCCTGCCTTCGACGACCTTGGCCACCTCGCGCAGGTCCTCGATCCGCCCGTTGGTGCAGGAGCCGATGAACACGCGGTCGAGGGCGATGTCGGTGATCTTCGTGCCGGGGGTGAGGCCCATATATTCGAGAGCCCGCCACTTGGAGCGGCGCTTGTTCTCGTCCTGGATCTCGTCCGGGTTCGGCACCACGCCGGCCACCGAGATCACATCCTCGGGGGATGTGCCCCAGGTGACGATGGGCGGCAGGTTCGCGGCATCGAGACGGATCTCGGAGTCGAAGAACGCACCCTCGTCCGTCCGCAGGGAATCCCAATAGCGCACGGCCGCATCCCAGGCCTCGCCCTGCGGTGCCTTGGGCTTGCCCTTGAGATAGGCATAGGTCTTCTCGTCGGGCGCCACCATGCCGGCGCGGGCACCACCCTCGATCGACATATTGCAGATCGTCATGCGGCCTTCCATCGAGAGCGACCGGATGGCTTCGCCCGCATATTCGATCACGTGGCCGGTGCCGCCGGCGGTGCCGATCTCGCCGATGATGGCCAGGATGATGTCCTTGGCGGTGACGCCGGCGGGCAGCTGCCCATCCACGGTCACACGCATGTTCTTGGCCTTCTTCTGGATCAGCGTCTGGGTGGCGAGCACGTGCTCGACCTCGGACGTGCCGATGCCGTGGGCGAGCGACCCGAAGGCGCCGTGGGTTGAGGTGTGGCTGTCGCCGCACACGATGGTCATGCCAGGCAACGTGAAGCCCTGCTCGGGGCCGACCACGTGGACGATGCCCTGACGGGTGTCGAGCTCGTTATAATACTCGACGCCGAAATCCTTGGCGTTCTGGGCCAGCGCCGCCACCTGGGTGGCGGCCTCCGGATCCTCGATGCCGTGCGAGCGGTCCGAGGTCGGCACGTTATGATCGACTACGGCCAGTGTCTTGCCCGGCTGGCGCACCTTGCGGCCTGTCATGCGCAGGCCCTCGAAGGCCTGCGGGCTCGTCACCTCATGGACGAGGTGGCGGTCGATGTAGAGAAGGCACGTCCCGTCATCCTGCTGATCGACGACGTGATCGTCCCAGATCTTGTCATAGAGGGTGCGGGCTTTGGCCATAATGCTCTTCCAACAGTCTCGACAGGGTGTTTCAGCGTGTTTAGCGGCTTCGCGCGCCCAGGAGAAGATGTCCTGAACGCACATTGCCTTGAAACGATCGCATAGCAGAGATGATGCAGCGCGCAATTATATTTTTGTCGCGCCGGGTTTGCCGCGAAGCTTGGTCCATCAGCAAAAAAGCGCGGCTTGCACCGCGCTTTCGAAAAACTTTGCCTTGAGCTGAAAGCCTTACTCGGCTGCAGCCTGGGTCTTCTTCTCGGCGCGCTCGGCGATACGGGCCGACTTACCGCGACGGTCGCGCAGGTAGTACAGCTTGGCGCGGCGGACGGCGCCACGGCGCACGACCTTGATCGAGTCGACGTTCGGCGAATAGATCGGGAACACGCGCTCGACGCCTTCGCCGTAGGAGATCTTGCGGACCGTGAAGCTCTCCTGGAGGCCGCCGCCCGAACGGGCAATGCAGACGCCTTCATAGGCCTGGATACGCGAACGCTCGCCTTCCTTCACCTTCACGTTGACGATGACGGTGTCGCCGGGCTGGAAATCGGGAATGGTCTTGGCGAGCTTGGCAATCTGCTCTTGCTCGAGCTGCTGAATGAGGTTCATGTCTGTACTCCTGCCGTTGCGCGGCCTCAGGGCAAGCCCCGGACCCGCTGGATTTCGGCGTCCTGTTTTAAGTTGAGGCCGCGCCTATACAGGAGTTCGGGGGGGTTGTCGAGGGCGGACCCACTCTCAACCACCTCCTCGTCATTCCGAGCTTTTTCCGGGGATCCACGTCTTTGCGACATTGTGGTTCCAAGACGTGGATGGCCGGGACGAGCCCGGCCATGACGATGTGGGAACCAGTTTACTTCGACGGTTATGTCCGTGCAGCGGGTCCAACCTCCGCAAACAGATACCGCTCGAACCAGTCCGGAAATGTCCTTGCGAGTGATCGCGGCCCGTCCACCGTGAGCCCCATCCGCTGCGCCTCGGCAAAGCTCGCATCGCCGCGCCACCAGGCAACCAAGGCAGGCAGCTGGGCGCGGACTCGAAGCGGCTCCGGAAAGCCGGGGTTCTGGGTGCAGAGCGAGACTTCGGCCTCCTTCAGCAGCAGGAAACGGGGCTGGCGATATCCCTCGATTTCGAAGCGGATAACGAGGGGTTCCTTTGGCAGAGCCTCCACCCGCACCCGCCGCTGCATGTCGACAAGGAGCGGCTCGAGGTCGAGATCCTCATCCGCTGGCTGTCGCGGCAGCCAGCGCTGACCCCAGGTGCCGAGCGCGCTCACGATGCTCATCAGCTCCCGGCCTGCTTCGGTGAGCGCGTATTCGGGGCCATGCTCACCCTCGATGCGCGACACCGCCCCGATCTGGACCAGTTCCTGAAGACGCTCGGACAGCATGGTGCGGGAGATGCGCGGGATGCCCCGGCGAATGTCGTTGAAGCGGCGGCTGCCGCACAGAAGCTCGCGCACCACGAGAAGGGTCCAGCGCCCGCCGATGGCTTCATGAGCGCGGGCCACGGAACAGAACTGACCGTAATCTGCCATGTGGAAGCGCTATCATGGGGACAAGGCGCAGAGAAGTCCGGATTCCGGACCTGACGAACCGCCCGGCTCAGGCTATCGGGATGGTATTCTTTCGGACAGCATCCATGACCGCTCAGCCCCGCACCATTCTCGACCGCATCGGCAGCACATCCTTGATCGTCCTGCGCCGCATCGTTCCGGCCAGCGGCGCGCGCATTCTGCTGAAATTGGAAAACGAGAACCCCACCGGCAGCATGAAGGACCGGATGGCGCTCGCCATGATCCAGGCGGCGGAGGCCGACGGACGGCTCAAAGCCGGCGGAACGGTGGTCGAATATACCGGCGGCAGCACCGGAGTGTCGCTGGCGCTCGTCTGCGCCGTGAAGGGATACCCGCTCGACATCGTGACGTCGGATGCATTCTCACAGGAAAAGCTCGACCACATGCGGTTGCTCGGCGCAACGCTTCACATCGTGGCTAGCGACAGCGGGCGCATGACGGAAAAGCTTACCAAAGACATGATCGAGCAGGCGCGCGTGATTGCCGAGGCGAAAGGCTCCTTCTGGACCGACCAGATGAAAAACCGGGACCAGCTCGCTGCCTACCACCTCATGGCAGACGAGATTTGGATGCAGGCGGAAGGCCGGGTCGATGGCTTCGTGCAGAGCGTGGGCACGGCCGCATCCTTACGTGGAATCGCCGAAGGACTGCGCCGCCACCGCAACGATCTTCAGATTGTCGCCGTCGAGCCTGCCGAGTCCGCAGTGCTGTCAGGCGGCCCGTCAGGCGCGCATAAGATTGACGGCATCGGCGCGGGCTATGTGGTGCCACTCTGGCAAGAAACCATTGCGGACGGCATCGAGCGCGTCTCGACGGAGGAGGCCATGGCGATGGCGTTCCGCCTCGCCCGCGAGGAAGGCCTGTTCGCCGGAACCTCCACGGGTGCCAACGTGATCGCGGCCCTGCGGCTCGCCGAGCGGCTGGAGCCGGATGCCACCATCGTGACAATCATGTGCGACACAGGGATGAAATACCTGAAGACCTTCGGGGCAACGCTTGCAGCGAACGCGCAGGCCTGATGCCGAAGACACATCAGGGAACAGGCGGCAGACGGCGCTTCACGGGCGAAGCCTTGACGATGGACGTGCTGGTCTGGGCGCGTTGTGCGATCCGCTCCAGGATCGGATCGAGCTCGTCGATGGAGCGCAGGAGATAGCGCGCCACGAAGCAATCGTCCCCGGTCACCTTATCGCACTCGATGACCTCGGGGCTCTCGATCAGAAGCTTCTCCACATGGTGCAGCTGCCCCGGCAGGGGCCGGATGCGCACGATGGCCGTCAGGGTGTAGCCCAGGGCCTTCGGGTCGAGTTCGACCGTATAGGCACTGACCACGCCGTCCTCCTCCAGCCGCCGCAGCCGTTCAGCGACGCTCGGAGGCGACAGGCCGACGCTGCGGGCGAGTTCCGCGTGGGAGAGCCGGGCATTGTCACTCAGGAGCCCGATCAGTGCCTGATCGATCTCATCCAGAGATGGATTCCTGCTTTTAAGGTTTCTCGCTGGATTTGCCATTGCTTCAAAGGCCAAAAGTTTGAATCGGTTTCGATCCTGAGAGTACGCTCGTCCCGGCAAAAGATAAAGTTCTGCCCTCGTCACAGGAGGTGCAGCCATGAAATCGCAGATGAAGGTATCAGGACGGCTGGAGATGATCGCCGCGATGGCCCTGTCGGGCACCATCGGGTACTTCGTCGTCGAATCCGGCCAGAGCGTCTGGAACGTGGTGTTCTTCCGCTGCCTGTTCGGGGCCTTGAGCCTGTTCGCCTATTGCTGGGCGAAGGGCATGCTCACGCCCTGGCCGTTCTCGACCAAGACGCTGATGCTCGCGATCTTGAGCGGCGCGGCCATCGTGCTCAACTGGGTACTGCTGTTCTCGTCCTATGGGCATGCCTCGATCTCGATCGCGACGGCCGTCTACAACACCCAGCCGTTCTTCCTGATTCTGCTCGGGATGATCCTGTTCGGCGAGCGCCCGACGGGAGACGCACTCGGCTTCATCGCGCTTGCCTTCGTGGGCCTTCTGATGGTCACCCAGGTCGAGGCCGGCACTCTCTCGTGGAGCAGCGGCTACGTGACCGGGCTTTTGCAGGCGCTGGGTGCAGCCTTCCTGTATGCGGTGGCGTCCATCATCGTGAAACAACTCAAAGGCATTCCGCCGCACGTGATCGCGCTCGTGCAAGCCGGGCTCGGCACCCTGATGCTCCTGCCCCTGGCCGACTTCTCCAGCCTGCCGACCAACGCGCTGCAATGGGGATATCTGACGGTGCTCGGCGTAGTGCATACGGGCATCATGTACATCCTGCTCTACGCGGCCCTGCAGAAGCTGCCGACGCCGATGATCGCTGTGCTCTCGTTCACCTATCCGGCCGTTGCCATTCTCGTGGATTATCTGGCCTATGGCCGGGACCTGTCACTCGGCCAGTGGAGCGGCATCGGGCTGATCCTGCTCGGCAGCGCGGGCGTGAATCTCAAGTGGCGCCTTGGGTTCGCTCGTTCGAGAATCAGTCCCGCCCGGACGTGAGCAGATCGGGCCGCCGCTCGCGGGTGATGCGCTCGGACTCTTCACGACGCCAGCGCTCGATTAGGGCGTGATTGCCGGAAAGCAGCACGTCGGGAATGGGTCGCCCCTCCCATTCGCGGGGGCGCGTGTAATGCGGATATTCGAGGCGGTTCGACTCGAAGCTCTCCTCGGTGCCTGACGCCTCCTTGCCCATGACGCCGGGCAGAAGCCGCACGCATGAATCGAGCACGATCATCGCGGCCATTTCGCCGCCGGAGAGCACGTAATCGCCGATCGAAACTTCTTGCAGACCGCGGGCCTCGATCACGCGCTCGTCCACGCCCTCGAACCGGCCGCACACGATGACGACGCCGGGACCGGCGGCCAACTCACGCACGTAAGATTGCGTCAGCGGTTTTCCGCGCGGGCTCATGAGCAGCTTCGGGCGCGGATCGTCCGCAGGCACATTTGCGTCGATGGCAGTGGCCAGCACGTCGCAGCGGATCACCATGCCGGGACCGCCGCCGGCCGGCGTGTCGTCGACGGTGCGGTGACGGCCGAGCCCGTGGTCGCGAATATTCTTGGCTTCAAGCGACCACACGCCGCGCGCCAACGCATCGCCGGAGAGCGACATCCCGAGCGGGCCCGGGAACATGTCCGGATAGAGCGTGAGGATAGTGGCGGAAAAGCTCACGCCTCATCCTCAGGCTGAGGCTTGGCCGGCTCGAACAGATCATCGGGGGGAGACGCCACGATGCGCTTGGCCGCGACATCGACCACTGGCACGAAGGCCTTGGTGAAGGGCAGGAGCGCGGTCGGGCCTTTTTGCACTGGGGCAATTTCAAGAAGGTCGCCGCCACCGTAATTGGGCACCGCCACAACAGTGCCGATGATGTCGCCGGCTTCGGTCTCGACGGATAAGCCGATCAGGTCGGCCAACAGAAATTCGTCTTCCTCGTCGGGAGGAGGAAGCTTGTCGCGCTCGATGTAAAGCTGCACGCGGTTGAGGGCTTCCGACGCATCGCGCGTGGTCACGCCGTCGACGACGGCGATGAGCAGATCGGGGGCGCCGCCGGGGGCGGTGCGTATATTCTTTAGAGAATAGGTTTTGCCGTTGCTGGCAATCAGCGGCCGATAATCGGCAATCGCCTGCGGATCGCCCGTATGGGACTTCAGCCGCACTTCACCTTTGAGGCCATGCGCGCGGCCGAACTCGCCGACGAGGACGAGGTCGTTTCGGAGAGACGCCGACAGGCCCTCTCCCCCCTTGTGGGGGAGAGTTGGAGAGGGGGGTGTATGCGCGACATTTGATCGGTTTGCGCCGGCACCCCCACCCCTGCCCCTCCCCACAAGGGGGAGGGAAGAAGAGGTGGAGCGTTGTTGAGAACGCTCCTTCTTCATGATGCTTACGCAGCCTCGCCTTCGGAGCCGGCGGCAGCCGCGGCGGCCTTGGCGTCGGCGCGCTCCTGGGACTTCTTGCCCGGAACGGCCTTCTGCGGGTTGTTGCGGGCCGGACGCTTCAGGAGGCCGGCGGCATCGAGGAAGCGCAGGACGCGGTCGGTCGGCTGGGCGCCCTTGGCGAGCCAGGCCTGGATCTTCTCGGTCTCGAGAACGACGCGGCCGGCGTCATCCTTCGGCTTCATCGGGTCGTAGGTGCCGACCTTCTCGATGAAACGGCCATCGCGCGGGGAGCGCGAGTCGGCGACAACGATGCGGTAGTAGGGACGCTTCTTCGCACCACCACGGGTGAGACGGATCTTCAGGGACATGGGATACTCCTTTTGGTGTCCTGTGATCAAACCTTGTGCCGTTCCGGATCAGTCCAGAACGACAAAACCTATTTCTTCTTCCCGAACGGGAAGCCGCCGATGCCCGGCAGGCCCGGGATCTTACCGGCACCCAGACCGGGCAGGCCCGGAACGCCCTTCGGCATCGACGGAAGACCGCCGGCGCCACCGGGAAAATCGGGCAGCTTGCCGCCCATCTGCTTCTGCAGGGCCTCGATCTGCTCCGGCGTCGGCTGGGGCATGCCGCCCATGCCACCGCCGCCGATGCCGAACATCTTGCCGAGCTGGCCGGCCATGCCTTTGCCCTTGCCGCCGCCCATCATCTTCATCATGTCGGCCATCTGGCGGTGCATCTTGAGCAGCTTGTTGATGTCCTCGACCTTCATGCCGGCACCGGCCGCGATGCGCTTCTTACGCGATGCCTTGAGGATGTCGGGGTTGCGGCGCTCGGCCGGGGTCATGGAATCGATGATGGCGCGCTGACGCTTGATGACCCGGTCGTCGAGATTGGCGTTCTCGAGCTGCGATTTCATCTTAGCGATGCCGGGCAGCATGCCGAGCATCCCGCCGATGCCGCCGATCTTCTCCATCTGAGCGAGCTGATCGCGCAGGTCGTCCAGGTCGAACTTGCCCTTGCGCATCTTGTCGGCCATGCGCTGGGCTTTTTCGGCGTCAAAATTCTCGGCAGCCTTTTCCACGAGCGAGACGATGTCGCCCATGCCGAGGATGCGGTTGGCGACGCGCGACGGATGGAACTCCTCAAGCGCATCCACCTTCTCGCCCGTACCGATGAGCTTGATCGGCTTGCCGGTGACGGCACGCATCGACAGAGCAGCACCGCCGCGGGCATCGCCATCCATGCGGGTCAGTACGATACCGGTGACGCCGAGGCGCTGGTCGAAGGCGCGGGCGGTGTTGACCGCATCTTGGCCGGTGAGCGCATCGGCGACGAGCAGAACCTCGTGCGGGCCAGTGGCAGCGCGCACTTCGGCCGCTTCCACCATCAGGGCCTCGTCGACCGTGACGCGGCCGGCGGTGTCGAGCATGACCACGTCGTAGCCGCCGAGGCGGGCTGCCTCCATGGCGCGCCGGGCAATCTGCACCGCCGACTGGCCGGTGACGATCGGCAGCGTATCGACGCCCACCTGCTTGCCGAGCACCGCGAGCTGTTCCATGGCGGCCGGGCGGCGGGTGTCGAGGGAGGCCATGAGCACCTTGCGGTTCTCGCGATCCTTCAGGCGACGGGCGATCTTGGCCGTGGTGGTCGTCTTACCCGA
>JAJFBI010000635.1 GCA_020697385.1 Microvirga sp.
TAACCAGGCACAGCTGACCAATGCGCGTCTCGTCTTCATCGATGCGGACGGTCGCGAGCGGGCACGCTTCCAGCGCGTCGACGCTGCCTTCGACTGGACGAAGAGCGGCGGCCGCCATTTCGCTGCAACGGTCGAGGGACCGCAGGGACCCTGGCAGCTGAACGGCGACGCCACGGTGCAGGGCAAGGATTCGTACCGTGCCAGCATCGTGGCCGAGCGGGCGCCCATTACCGACATCCTCCTGCTCACCGGCGCTTCCGACGTGCCGGCGAGCACGGATCTCGAGTTTTCCGGCCGGTTCGACCTGGCCTTCGCGGATGGACGCGTGACGGAGCTGAAGACGCGGCTCGAGAGCAGCCCCGGCACGATTCAGATCCAGGACCAGGATACCTCTCCGTTCCCGGTCGATAAGGCCGTCATCGAGGCCCATTGGGACGAGGGAGCGAAAGCCCTTGAGCTTCAACGCATCGAAGCGAAGGGCGGGGACACGAACCTGAGCCTGCAGGGCCGGCTGCAGGTTGCCAACGGGAACAATCCCTGGCGCCTGAACCTGGGCGGGCGGGACATCACCTGGTCGGGAGCCGCGGCTGGGGACCGGCCCCTTCAGGTCAGCGAGTTTAAGGCCGATCTCTCCGGGCACGACGGCGTCAGGATCAACGGGATCACGTTGAAAGGTCCGGAGCTTTCCGCCCGCATCAGCGGCCTCCTGGCGGCGACCGCTGATCCGAAGGCGCTGAGGCTCGACGTTCAGGCCGAGAAGACCGACATCCGCTCGGCCCTGCGGGTTTGGCCCGAGGCCGTGGCTCCGCCGGTCCGTCGGTATCTGGTGTCTCACCTGAAGGCTGGGATGCTTGAGTCCATCGACCTCAAGGTCGCGATGACCGGTGCCGACATCGAGAAGGCTCTGACCGGCGGTCCGACACCCGACGATTCCCTCAAGATCGATTTCTCGGTCGCCAATGGCACCCTGCAGGTCGATGAGGGCATCCCGCCGATCTCCGGCATGAACGCGACCGGCCATGTCACCGGAACGAAGGTGCTGGTCCGCGCGCCAAACGGGCTCGTGCAGATGGCGAACAATCGTTCCCTGTCGGCTTCCGAGGGTGCCTTCGTCCTGGACAATTACTGGGACGACAATGGGGTGGCTCGCATCGACTTCCGCCTCACAGGAGGTGCCGATGGTCTTGGGGCGCTTCTGCTGGAGCCGCGGATCAAAGAGATTGCAGGTTTCAACATCGATCCCGCGACCATGAAGGGCAGGGCGGATCTGCGAGTTGGCATCGGCCTCCCCATCCACAGCATTCCCGAGTTCAAGGACCTGCCGCTGAAGGTCAGCGGCACGATCAGAGATTTCGGCGTCGACGGCTTCTTCGGCAAGGATCGCCTGGAAGGCGCCGACCTGACCATCGCTTACGACCGGGGTGATCTTTCCGTCAAAGGCAGCGGCAAGCTCGCCGGCAGCGCGGCCGCCATCGATCTTCAGAAGAACCGCCAGGGCGGGCAGGCCAGCGTGGCCTTCTCCCTCGACGAGGCGGCCCGCGGACGACGCGGGTTGTCCTTCGGGTCTCAGCTCACCGGGACCATCGGCCTCAAGGCAAGTTTGCCGCTGGGCGAGAACGCGCCGTCGGTCGTCAACGTGGAGGCGGATCTCGCCAGGGCGGGAATTGACCAACTTGTGCCAGGTTGGGTGAAGCCGGTTGGCAGGCCGGGTAAGCTCACCTTCACTATGGTCGAAGGGCCGACGAGCGAGGTCCGGGATCTGCAGCTCGACAGCGGCAGTGTCCAGCTGCGGGGCCATGCGACACTCACCAATGAGGGCGGACTCGACAAGGCGGAGCTCTCGACCTTCAAGCTCTCTCCGGGCGACGACATGCGCGCCCAGATCGAGCGTTCCAACGGGGTCTATAAGGTTACCATCCGGGGCAACGTGGGCGATGCGCGGCCTTTCGTGAAAGGCGGGGGAGCAACCTCCTCGAGCGGGCGCAACGCGTCGGCGAGCAAGGACGTCAAGGATTTCGACCTCGACCTGAACCTCAACATTCTCACCGGCTTTAACGAAGAGGCGATCACCAATGCCTCCGTCAAGGCATCCATGCGTAAGAACAGTCTACGCCAGCTGGACCTGAAGGGGCGCCTCGGCGCTACCGACATCCTCGGCCGGACCATCTCCCAGAGCGGCGGCAGCCCGGTGGTCATCATCCAGGCGGAGGATGCGGGCGCGCTCCTGCGGTTCACGGATGTCTACAAGCGCATGTCGCGGGGCAATCTCATCCTGCAACTTTCCACAGGGGATGAGCCTCAGGCCGGGCATGTGATCATGCACTCTTTCGCGCTGGTCAACGAACCGGCCTTGCGCCGCATCATCCCGACCCAGACACAGGTTGTCGCCGGGCGCGATCAGGCCGGCAAGCCGCAACTCGTCCGCGTGGACGTGAACGAGGTTCAGTTCACCAAGGCGCGGCTTGAATTCTCCCGCGGGGCTGGGCGGCTCGACTTCAAGGACGCGGCCATCTGGGGCAACCAGATCGGGTTTACCCTCGGCGGGTTCATCGACTATGCCCGTGACCGTCTCGACGTGTCGGGGACCTTCGTGCCGGCCTATGGGCTCAACAATGTCTTCGCCCAGGTGCCGCTGTTCGGGCCGCTGCTTGGCGGCGGCCAGAACGAAGGGCTGTTCGCCGTCAATTTCCGCCTGAACGGGCAGGCGAGCGCACCGTCCCTGTCGGTCAATCCGCTGTCGGCGGTGGCTCCGGGCTTCCTGCGCAAGCTCTTCGGCGTGGGAGCCGAAAGCGCCCCGCAGACCGGCTCGCTGCCGACGGCTTCCGAGCGTTGAGGCCTACACCGCGCGCAGG
>JAJFBI010000636.1 GCA_020697385.1 Microvirga sp.
CCGGTCGCGGAAGGCCCAGGCGCCGAGCGAGGCCATGGGCAATGCGTAAACCGCGATGCAGAAGAAAATTGCGGCGAGCGCGAGAAGCTCCGGGCGCGCCCGCCAGGGCCTATCTACGGCAGGCGAGATCATGAAAGCCGCGCGGCTGGTCGGGACGTCAGCCCCGGCCAGAGGCGGCGCAAGCCGCCGAAGAGGAACGGAGCCCGGCAGCGTCGGTGCGGAGACTGGCTCTCGGGGCCTGCGGGCGCGGCGAGGATGTACGCGAAATCACCGGCGCTGCCTCCGCACACGAGATCAGCCGCGCCGCACCATCCAGCGGGCATAGCGCTCCGTTTGAAGCTCCTGGTTCGTCTTGCCGTCGGCGGTAAGCGCGCCCCACCAGGCGGTATCGTTCCAGAACTGCTTGGCGAGATTGGCCGGACTCGTATTCAGGTCCTTAGCCTCGGTCTCGCTCAGATAGGAGAACGCCTCCTGCGATGATGGGCCATAGGGTATGCGCTTGGCGAGCTCGGCCTGAACCTTCCCGTCGAGCGCAAAATTCAGGAATTGGTAGATAGCTTCGACACTCTTTGTGCCCTTTACGATGGCCCAATTATCTGGCGCGAGCTTGCCGCCATCGAAGACAACGTCGATCGGCGCGCCCTCTTTCTTCGCCACGAGCCCGCGAGGGCCGATCGTGCAGCAGATATCGATTTCGCCCGACGTCAGCAGCTGAATGGCCTCTGCGTGATTGGCGTACCACTTGGTCACCAGCGGCCGGAGCCGGTCCATCGCCTTCCAGGCGCGTTCAGTGTCGAGCGGGTATAGCTTATCGACGGGAACGCCGTCTGCGATCAAGGCGAACTCGAGCTGAGGCGAGATGCCACCCCGGAAGGGGAACGAGCGGGCGCCCTTCACCTTCTGCCCGTCCCACACATCAGCCCAGGATCTCGGATGCTGGCTCGAAGAGTAGGTCTTTGAATTGTATAAGATGTTGAAGGAATAGATCAGGTGCCCAATGCCGTAGGGGTGCTGGAGCACCTGGGGGATTTTCTCGAGCCGCGTCCTTTCGATACGACCGTAGTCGATCTTCTCGAGAAGGTTGTTGTTCGCCATCGTCAGGATGGCAGGGATGTCGGTGTCGAGGATGTCCCAGGTGACGGAGCCGCCCTCTACCATGGCTTTCACCTTGGCAGCTTCCGGGGGGCCATCGTCGCGCACTCGAACACCGCTCGCCCGCTCGAAGGGCTGGAACATTACCTCGCGCATAGCGGTCGTGCGCGAGCCGCCCCAGGAGGCGATTACGATCTCGCCCTTGTCGGCGCGCGCCGGGCGCACATGGAAGAACGGACCCGTCGCGGCGAGGACAGCGCCCGCTTTCAGGAGCACGGATCTGCGTGAAGGTTGGATCTGCTTGGTCACGACAGCACCTCCTCGGTCAGGAATGTTCGGCGGGTATAAGCGTGGCATCCTCGCGCGCCCAGGCGACGCGGACTTGAGACCCGGGCGACAGGTGCAGCGAATCGGCGCGGTTGGTCTCCTTGGCGACGAGCGTTGCGCCATCCTGCATCCGCAGCGTGACTCGCGTGATGTCCCCGACATAAACGGTGTCTAGAACCTCTGCCGAAGCCCCGGCTCGGCCCTGTTCGGGTTGGCTGAGGCGGAGCTTCTCGGGGCGAAGCAGGATGAAAGCCGCCGCGCCGTTGGGCAGGTCGGTCCAACGAGCCGGCAGCAGCTGCCCTCCGCGCAGCGGCAGAAGCGATGCCTCGCCCGCGTCATCGCGCACCACCGTGCCTTGGATAAGCGAACTCTCGCCAATGAAACTCGCGACGAAGGGGTTGGCCGGGCGCTCATAGAGCTCGCTCGGGGCGCCGATCTGCACGATGCGGCCCCGGTCCATCAAGGCGATGCGGTCCGAGAGGGTGAGCGCTTCCTCCTGGTCATGCGTGACGTAAAGGATTGTGATGCCGAGGTCACGGTGCAGGCGGCGGATCTCCATCTTCATCTGTTCCCGCAAAGCGCGGTCGAGCGCGCCGAGCGGCTCGTCCATCAGGAGGAGGCCGGGTTCGAACACGAGCGCGCGGGCCAGGGCGACGCGCTGCTGTTGCCCGCCGGATAGCTGTGAGGGCAGGCGGCCCCCGAGGGACGCAAGGCCTACACGGTGCAGGGCAGCTTCCGCCCGGGCCCGCACTTCGTCTCTCGGTACGCTGCGCATCTTCAACGGAAAGGATACATTCCGGAGGGCGTTCATGTGGGGGAACAGGGCGTAATTTTGAAATACCACGCCGATGCCACGTTTCTCGGGCGGCAGCCCGAGTATCGAGCGGCCATCTAGTAGAACAGCGCCATTGTTCGGAGATGTGAATCCAGCAACGATCATCAGAGTTGTCGTCTTCCCTGACCCGGAGGCGCCGAGCAGGGTCACGAACTCACCGGATTTGATGTCAAGGGACACGGCGTCAACAGCTGCCGGTCCGGAGCCGTATCGCTTCGATATCCCGCGTAACGAGACCTCGGCCCCGCCGCAATTTTTCGCATTCACGACTCGTGTACCCAAGTTGGCATACGGCAGAGAGGAAAGCGCGGATCGCGCCTCTGCCAAGGGCCTGGTCTGATGGAGCATACTGTTGAGGTGCGGGAGGACGCAACGTGCACCCCGCAATGCTGGCCGGCTCTGCTCACGCGGGTGAGCCGCCTCGAGCACCGCGTCGCCGCCTAAAGGGACAACCATGCGCAACATCCGCGTCGCCGCGGCCCAGCTCGGGCCGGATCCCGAAGGAGGACAGCCGGCAATCGGTCGTCCGCCGCATGATCGACCTGATGGACGAGGCGAAGGGGAGGGGGCCGACCTCATCGTGTAACCTGAGCTCGC
>JAJFBI010000637.1 GCA_020697385.1 Microvirga sp.
TTCAATGAGTTACAATTACACGAGCTGATGTGGATGTTGACTAGAGAATCCTGGACCTGCTGCGGCGGTCTCCATTCGCTTGGCAGGCGGGCCGGTGCGCGGCCTGCAAGATGGTCTTCGATCCGGACCTGGAGTCGGCGGCAACACGGGCACAGATCCGCGCTGAAGAATCATGAAGGAGGGACGTACAGTTTGGGCTGGCTGTCCCGCGAGCCGCACTCGCACCTCGCCGCACCGAATTCACCAGCAGTATCGGAGTTCCTCTATTGAGGGGAAAGCCGGTCTTGGAAACCGCCTGGCGCGCTCGAAGGCGTCGATCACGGCGTCCAAGGCCGGTAAGCAACCCCGTGGGGCTCGACGCCTGTGGACACCTGCTTCATCACGCCGAGATCGGCGGCCGAGATCATCAGGAGCTTGTCGGCGTCCCGCAACGTCACGTAGAGCGACGCCCCGTCGGGACTAATCGCGACCATGTCCGGCCTGCCTTCGAGCGTCACCGCTTCGCGTTCGGCGCGCGAGGCGAGATCGATGGCCGCCAACCGGTTCAGCTTCCGCTGCACGACGTAGAGCGTCTTCCAGTCCGGGCTCAGCGCCATGCCGTGAGGATCGCCCGGCATGGCGAGGGTATCGACGACGGCGCCCGTCGTCGCCAAGTCGAGGAGCTTCAGCTGGTCCTCGCCAGGTGCGGGGAGCCAGACCTTCCTCCCGCCCTCCACCGGGATGAACTTCATCATTCCGCGGCCGCCGGGCAGGGTCCCCAGCACGCGCCAATAGGCCACGTCGACCACCGACACCGTGCCCGGCCCGGCATTGCCGACATAGAGCAGCCGCCCGTCGCCGCTGAACATCGACATCATGGCGTTCGCGCCGCCGGTGGCCAAGGTGCCGAGCGTCTTGCCCTGCGCGACATCGATCACGGCGATCGTGTCGGAGCCAACATCCGCTGCAACTGCGGTTCGACCGTCGGGAGAGACCGCCACGTCGTGCGCCTTGGGGCCGGCCGGGATGGTGGCCTGGAGGACCTTCTGATCCGCGTCGATGATCGTCACGCTGCTAGTATCGACGTTGGCGACGAAGGCCCTGCTTCCGTCCGGGCTGAAGGTCACGTTGTGTGCGCCCTTCGCGGCCGGTATGGTGGCCAGGACCTCGAGCGTGTCCGCGTCGAAGACTTGGACGTTCGCCGACTGCATGTTGGTCATCCAGATCTCGCCCGCCAGTGCGGCAGGCGTCACCGGAGCGGCCAGCAGAAAGGCGCCGAGCGCGGCTGCTCCGGATCGCTTAATAGCTGTCATGGCTGTTCGTTCCCCCCCAGCGGATCTCGTTCCGGAGGGGCGCATGGCGCCCCCCCCGGATCGGTCCGCGAGATTGGCCGCGAGCGACCTTCACGCGCCGAGGCGCCGCTCACTGCGCCGGCTGGACGTCGCCCGGCGTGGCCGCTGGCCTCGGCGCGCTCCCCATCCCCATGTCGCCGGATGTCGAGCCCATATCCTGGGGCATCGGGGTCAGGCCGCTCGGGGCGTTGGACATCGGGGTCAGGCCGCTCGGGAGGTTGGGCTGCATCATCTGCTGGCCTCCGCCCATCATGCCCATGCCACCACCGCCCATCATGCCACCCATGCCGCCCATCATCCCCGGCATGGCTCCCATCATGCCCATGCCAGCGCCCGCTCCGGGCATCCCCAGCATCGCCTGCTGCTGGCCAGCGGCTCCCGGAAGCCCACACAGGCCACCGGCACAACCTCCCCCGCCCGTCATACTCTGGGCGCCCGCCATGGCCGCCGTCGCCGGGCCACCACCCATCATGCCCATACCACCACCACGCATCATCCCCATGCCACCACCACCCATCATCCCCATGCCACCACCCATCATGCCACTCATCATCCCCGACATGCCGCCCATCATCGGGCACATCATCGCCATTCCGCCACCACCTGGCGCTGGAGGTGGAGGCTCCGCGCCTGTCCCGACGGACCACGCGATCCCGTCTCCGCGGAACCGGACCGTCTTCGGCTGGTACTCCGCGGGCGGCTCTTCCATCGCCACCGCGATCCGCTTCGTCATGCCCAAAGAAACATGGACCTCACACCAGAACTGGATCTCTTCCAGTTTGCCCGGCGCGTCATCTCTTACTGTCGCACGCAGCAGCTCGCCTGATCCGGCCTGGGTTCGAGCCACACCATTACTCTCGATCCTGAGCTTGCTCCTGTTCTCGCCGAAGTCGAGAACCTGCTCCACATGACCGAAGTTCAAGCTTTCCCCTGTGCCGAACGGCAGAAACAGCACAGAATGCGTTTGACCAGGGGCAGTGTCCCAGATCACCGTGTCGCCTGGTCGCAATTCGACGGTTTCATCCAATTCCGCCAAGGACCTGATGTTGGCCGCGAGCAAGTCGGGCCGCTGCGACAGGAGCTGACCGAGTTGAGGATCGATCTGCCCGGGTTGAGCCAGTTGCGGCGCCTGCTGGGCGAACTGTGCGTGTGCCGGCGGCGCGAGCTGGAGAGGCGCGATCAGGATGCAAAACACGATGACGACGAGCCTGAGCGACATGCTGCCTCCTGGCATTCAGCCGGCTTGGGTGATCTCGCTTGCGACCGCGTTGACCTCGCCTGATCGTATGGTACCGGCCACCGAGGTCCCTAGGCGGTCAGGAAGTAGTCGACCATCGTTCGAGCCTCCGCCGCATTCCACGGGGCCGCGCGCCGGATAACGCCACGCACGAAGCCGTCCCCGTCGATGAGCATGGTGACAGGCAAGGCGTCGACGCTTAGCGAACTACCGATGAGCGCTCTGCCCAAGGCTCGGTTCGGGTCGAGGTAGACATCCAGATTTTTCACGCCGGCTTCCTC
>JAJFBI010000638.1 GCA_020697385.1 Microvirga sp.
CGAGGACAACCTGCTTCTCGCGCTGAAGAACAAGCGCGGGCCTCTCGCGACCCTGCTCTCGCGACGCACCAACCAGGAAAGGCAGAGGATCGACGCTCTCCTGGAGCGGGTGCGCCTCACGGCGCAGCGCCACCGCAGGGCGGGCGAGCTGTCCCACGGCCAGAAGCAATGGCTCGAGATCGGGATGCTGCTGGCGCAGGAGCCGAAGCTCCTGCTGATCGACGAGCCAGCCGCCGGAATGACCGACCAGGAAACCGCCGACACAGCCGATCTTCTCCGTGACATCGCCAAGAGCAAGGCCGTGATCGTGGTTGAGCATGACATGACTTTCGTGCGCGATCTCGGCGTTAAGGTCACGTGCCTGCACGAGGGATCCGTGCTGGCCGAGGGATCGCTCGATGCGGTGAGCGCAAACGAGCGCGTGGTGGAAGTCTATTTGGGCCGATGACAATGCTTTCAGTCGAAAACCTGTCCCTCCATTATGGCGCGGCTCAGGCCCTGCGCGGCGTTTCCGTCGCCGCTGCTATGGGGGAGGTCACATGTGTCCTCGGGCGAAACGGCGTGGGCAAGACGTCGCTGCTCCGCGCCATAGCGGGCCATCGGGCGATCTCCGGCGGAAGCATTCTCTTCGAGGGACAGAATATCGCGCGTCTGAAGCCCTTCGAGCGTGCAGCCCGCGGCATCGCCTATGTGCCTCAAGGACGGGAGATCTTTCCGCTCCTGACGGTGAAGGAGAACCTCGAAACGGGCTTTGCACCTTTGAAGCGCGGGTCGCGGCAGATCCCCGAGGAGGTGTTCGATCTCTTCCCCGTACTCAGGTCCATGCTGGGGCGGCGGGGCGGCGATCTGTCGGGCGGGCAGCAGCAGCAGCTTGCCATTGGTCGTGCGCTCGTGATGCGCCCACGTCTCCTGGTGCTCGACGAGCCGACCGAAGGCATCCAGCCGTCGATCATCAAGGATATCGGCCGTGCCATCTCTTACCTGCGCGGGCGCAAGGATATGGCGATCCTGCTCGTCGAGCAGTATTTCGACTTTGCCCGTGATCTGGCGGACCGCTTCGTGGTCATGGAGCGTGGCGAGATCGTTCAGCATGGCGACCGTGCAGCTCTGGAGGGGAACGATGTTCGTCAGCGCCTTGCCATTTGATGGTGCTCCGGCGCAGCGCCAGCGGGCGGTCGGCCGTATTTCATTCGCTGCAACCGCTTTCGACGGGCGGACAAGGCCGATGCGCATCGAGGAAAGCGGTTCCATGCGCATCCGCCTCCCGAAAGGGGATGGTGCGGGGCTCGACGCGGTACTCGTCAACACAGCAGGCGGCATTGCCTGCGGGGACCGTTTCGCCGTGGAAGTCGAGGCGCAGGCAGGTGCCTTTGTGACCGTCGCGACGCCTGCCGCGGAGAAGGTCTATCGATCAGACGGGCCAGTCTCTCATCTTTCTGTGAAGCTCGCTGCAGGAGAAAGGGCCCGGCTGGATTGGCTCCCACAAGAGACAATCCTGTTTGACAACGCCCGGCTCGACCGGCAGCTCGAGGCAGCCATTGCGGAGGATGCGCGCCTCACCCTGATCGAAGCGGTTGTCTTCGGACGCGAGGCGAGGGCAGAACGCATTGTCGACGGCCTCTTCATCGACCGCTGGCGCATCCGCCGTGGGCAGCGCCTCGTCTACGCCGATACCCTGCGGCTCGACGGGCCAATCGCAGACCTGCTGCAGAAGCCGAGCGTGGGCAATGGTGCCCGTGCATTCGCAACCTTGGTTCATGTGGCGCCGGACGCCGAGGCTCGTCTGGAGTGGGTGCGCGAACAGCTATCCCCTGGGCAGGGCTGTGACGCTGCGGCGAGCGCCTGGAACGGACTTCTTGCCGTGCGCTTCTGCGCGGTTTCCATCGCGGCGCTGCGGGCCGCCGTATGCTCCTTCCTCCTCACCTTTCGTGGCGAGCCCCTGCCGCGTGTATGGCTCAGCTAGGATTTTGGAATGCAATTGACACCTCGCGAAAAAGACAAACTCCTGATCGCCATGGCCGCCATGGTGGCACGCCGCCGACTCGAGCGCGGCGTGAAGCTCAATCACCCGGAAGCAATCGCCCTCATCACCGACACGGTGGTGGAGGGCGCGCGCGACGGGCGCTCCGTCGCCGAGCTGATGGAGGCGGGCGCGCATGTTGTCACAGTCGATCAGGTGATGGAGGGGGTGGCCGAGATGATCCATGACATTCAGGTCGAGGCCACATTCCCCGATGGCACCAAGCTCGTCACCGTGCATCATCCGATCCGAGGCGCGGCCTCAAAGGATGTGCCAGGCGAGGTCATGGCACAGGACGGCGAGATCGTCTTCAACGAGGGCGCGGAGCGAACCGTGCTGACGGTGGCGAACACGGGTGACCGCCCCATCCAGGTCGGGAGTCATTACCATTTTTTCGAGACCAACCCCGCCTTGTCCTTCGAGCGTGAGAAGGCACGCGGCATGCGCCTCGACATTGCTCCCGGCACGGCGGTGCGGTTCGAGCCGGGCTCAACGCGCGAGGTCGTTCTGATCCCGTTATCCGGCAGGCGCGAAGTCTACGGTTTCCGCCAAAGCGTGATGGGTGCACTCTGATGACGAATGAAAGGAAGCCTGCATCGCTCCCGCGCTCGGCCTATGCCGATATGTTCGGCCCTACCAAAGGCGACAGGATCAGGCTCGCCGACACTTCCCTGGTGATCGAGGTCGAGAAGGACTTCACGACCTATGGCGAGGAGGTAAAGTTCGGGGGCGGCAAAGTTATCCGCGACGGAATGGGGCAGGGGCAGGCAACCCGCGCCGAGGGCGCAGTCGATACCGTCATCACCAATGCGGTCGTTCTCGAC
>JAJFBI010000639.1 GCA_020697385.1 Microvirga sp.
CACGCTGCGTATCGTCACCGAGTTCGACCGCTCGGCGCTCGCCGCCTACTGCCAGGCTATGGCCGCTGGGCCGCGGATGCCTGATCACGTCCCGGCCTGCATGGCCGACGAGTGGGACGTGCTTACCGTCGGTCGGCCCGACATGCCGCGGGTCTCGATCGAGATACGGGGCGCCCGATCCCAAGCTCCTTCTCGTGCGCATGAGCCCCGGTGAGGTGCGTCGCCAAGCCCAGCTTCGCCCCCGGCGCATCCGAAGCACTTCGCCAAGAGCGAAACTTAGGTAAAGGTGGTCGCTACCGAACCCGTTCTGCACACACCGGCTGCAGTGCGACGACCAAGGATCCACGTCATGTCTTCCGGGCTCAATGCCCTCTCGGCGGTTCTCGACAAGGCGGAAGCCCATGCCGTAGCCAAGAAGATCGATCCATCCGTCCTCGTGTCCTGGCGGTTAATTCCGGACATGTTCGCGCTGGCGCGGCAGGTGCAGATCGCGAGCGACCAGGCGAAGAACGGGTCCGCCCGCCTCGCCGGGATCGAGCCGCCCCGTTACGAGGACAACGAGACGACGATCGAGCAGCTCAAGGAGCGCCTTGCGAAGACGGTGGCTTTCCTGAAGACGCTTGACCCGAAAGCTATCGATACCTCGGCGGATCGCGAGATCACGTTTCCGCTCGGGCCCGACAACAAGGGGTACATGAAAGGCAGCGACTATCTCAACCATTTCGTGCTGCCGAACTTCTATTTCCACCTCACCGCGGCCTACGCCATCCTGCGTCAATGCGGCGTCGATATCGGCAAGCGCGACTTCCTAGGCGCCATCCCGATGCGGAGGAGCTGAGACCTCTTGCCCAGACGCGGATGCCTACACCGCTTGCGCGGCCGCCATCTTCCGAGCGTGAGCATCAGGGCTGCCGCGATGAGGCAGAGCGCTCCGGCCAAGAAGAAGGCGGGCAGATAGGTCGCGAGCATCGCACGCGAGCCCGTTGGTGCTCGCGCCGCAGATGAAGAAAGTTCTGAACAGGACCCAGAACACGCGCGTGCGCGGTAGTGGAGCGAAATTTCCGCCGCCAGAGAGGCCGCGGGCAGGAAGGCGAACTGCCGGCATGGTCCGTAAGCAAAACCGCAGCTGCCGATGCATGAGATCCAAGGAGCACTTTTCGTAGAATGGCACTGGACGTGCGCCGGCAGCAAACTTTGCTGTGCGTGTTACCCGGCAATGCGTCTTGGGTGCCCCTCGATGTCTGCTAACGTGGTGAAACGGACGTGCTAACCGCTCTTGCGTCCCCGTGTGTTCGACTGTTTGGCGGAAGATGGTTTCGACGCCATTGACTTACTCGCCACCGCTTTCGCTGTTGGCTTCCCGGCGGCCGATCGATCAGCGGCAAGGCTGCGCTTCAATGCGTCCATCAAGTTGATGACGTTCTCGGGAGACGGCGGTGGCGCGCTGGTCGTCGCTGGCAACTCGGCCTGCCTGCTACGCAGCATCTCGACGAGCACCATCCGGTAGCGGTCCTCGAGGAAGGCCGGATCGAAGTCCGCAGTCTTCGTTTCGAGAATGTGCTCCGCGATGCGGAGCATCTCATCCGGCAGCTTGATCTCGGGGATGTCGGCGAAGTATTCAGCCTCGCTTCGCACCTCGTGCGCATAGCGGAGCGTCATACCGCGGAGACCGTTGCCGAGTGGCTCAATGATGATCGGGCGCTCCCGCTTTGCCAGGATGATACGACCCATCCCCACCATTTCCTTGCCGCGCATGGCCTCCCGAATGACGGCAAAAGCTTCCTGTCCGACCTGCTCGCGCGGTGCGATGTAGTACGGCGTGTCATGATAGCGCGGGTCGATCTGCGCGAGCGGGACGAACCGCTCGATCTCGATCGTCCGGTTGTTCTCGATCATCACGGGCGGCGGCGCGGGCGGAATGACCGGCGGCGATTCTGCGCGCCTCGGCTCCTCACGTCGGGAGAGCGCGCCGCGCTTCGGCGGGGGCGCCGACTTTGGCTCCTCGTCTTCTTCCGCTTCTTGTCTGATTAAGCTGGCTGGCACAGCGCCGTAAGGGCGCGTCTTCGCTTCCTGCTGCGCGGTCTGCAGCTCCTCCTCCTCCACCATGAGGAATTGGTTCTGGCCGACCTCGTAGCCGCGTCCTCTTTCGTGGGATTGGACAACCTCGCCGGTGACGGAGTCGACGAGCTGCTGCCGCAGGCGGTTGCCGGTCTGTCGGTTCACCTGCCTGAATGAAACCCGCTCGGCGGGGGAGATGGCTGGATATAGGGCGATGGGGCAGGAGACGAGCGAGAGCCGCAGATAGCCCTTCCAGTTCGCGCGGGCGGCGGCCATGACGCATACTCCTCGGAGCGCGGGGACGGGCAAAGCTTAGCAGCGCGGCCCGGACGAGTCGCGACTCAACGCGACCGCGCCGCCGCCGTTCCTTATTCCCACGCAGGCCACCACAACGCTCTGTCTCGTGCGCTCGCCGCTTAAGTTCAAGTGGCTCTCTTCGATTTTGAAGGCGCCAGGTTCAGAACATTGCCGTCGCCCTCAACGGAGCACGCGGGCGCTAGGAAGCTCCAGTTGACGCCCGCCGGCTTCCACCGCACGCGCCCCTCAACGCCCGTCCTGCGCCTTCCCTTTGACTTGGCGGGCATGGCTGCCAAGAGCCAAGCATCGCAGCTTTTGACCCGTATACTGCCGGGCAATGGTCAGCGCGTGCGGTGGCGCGATCAGTTTGCAGGATGCGGCGTTTATCTGACCCGGCGTTCGGGCCCGACGCGATGAGCCGGTCCACATCTCTCTCCTTTCGATCCGCTCGTCACCCGCCGGCGCTGGCTGCTGGCTGGCTGCATAGTGATCGCTGGCCTCACCGCAGTTGGATGAAGAAGAAGCCGCCGAAACCGATCACGACGAAGACGCCGCCGATCAGCCGCACGTAAAAGAGCGAGCGCTGCAGCGCGCCCGTCTCGCTGCGATGCTCGGCGCGCTCGGCGCGCGTCAAACTCTCCCGGTGCGCGGCGTCCCAGGCGTGGAGCTCGGGGTTGTTGATGCCCCCGAGCGGCCCGTCCTTGCCG
>JAJFBI010000640.1 GCA_020697385.1 Microvirga sp.
TCCCAGCCCCGCCCCTACATGGATCACGCTCTCGTTGGGCTTAGGGCTGACCGCGTCGATCCAGGCAGCATGGAGAGCGGGTTCTCCGTTGTTGATGCCCCGCCCGCGATCAATGACAACCAGAACGTTCTCGTAGATCTCTGCAAGATCGGAAGTCCGCGCCGTGCTCCCCATACTGATGACGGACCAGGGCGGAAGAGGCAGGAAAGCCTCTCGCGGAACAGCCGCGAACGCTTCCTCGATGCGCTTGTCACGAATACCCGCCAACCGGGCAACCTGCTCGGCATATGCGCTGCGGTATCGCTCGGACTCTTCCGTGCCCATGCCCAAAAATCGTCCTCGGGCCGCTCTTGTTCCACGAGGCCGTGAACAGCGATGAGAACAGATGCTGCTACATCCGGAACACGCCGAACTTCGTCTCCGGCACGGGAGCGTTCAGGGCAGCCGAGAAGGCCAGCGCCAGCACGCGGCGGGTTTCCGAGGGCAGGATGATGCCGTCGTCCCACAGGCGGGCGGTGGCGTGATAGGGCGAGCCCTCTTCCTCGTACTTGTTGCGGATCGGCGCCTTGAAGGCCCCCTCCTCGTCCGCGCTCCAGGACTTGCCCTCAGCCTCGATGTTGTCGCGCCGCACGGTGGCGAGCACGCTTGCAGCCTGCTCGCCGCCCATCACGGAGATGCGCGAGTTCGGCCACGTGAAGAGGAAGCGCGGGGAATAGGCGCGGCCGCACATGCCGTAATTGCCGGCGCCGAACGAGCCGCCGACAAGCAGCGTGATTTTCGGCACCTGGGCGCAGGCGACAGCCGTCACGAGCTTCGCGCCGTCCTTGGCGATACCGCCGGCCTCGTACTGACGTCCGACCATGAAGCCGGAGGCGCTTTCCGAGAACAGGATGCCATTGTTGGCGATGATGCCCACGGGCATGCCCCAGAGCCGGGCGAAGCCCGTCACCAGGGTTGTGCCGTAGAGGCGCTTGAACTCGTCGAACTCCGAGCCGTCCACCAAGCGGGCGATCACCTCGCGGATGTCGTACTGCTTTTTCAGGTCGGTGGGCACAATCGCGTCGAGATCATCGATGGAATATTTCGGCTCTACTGGCTCGGCGATGTCGATATCGATGCTCTTGCGGGTGTTCAGCGTGCCGACGATGCGGCGCACGATGGCGAGAGCATGGACATCGTCGGTGGCGTAATGGTCTGCCACGCCGGACTGGCGGGCATGCACGTCGGCGCCACCGAGATCCTCGGCCGAGACCACCTCGCCGGTGGCCGCCTTCACCAGGGGCGGGCCGCCGAGGAAGATGGTGCCCTGGCGGCGCACGATCACAGTCTCGTCCGACATGGCCGGCACATAGGCGCCGCCCGCTGTGCACGAGCCCATGACGCAGGCGATCTGCGGAATGCCAAGGGAGGATAGGGTCGCCTGGTTGTAGAAGATGCGGCCGAAATGCTCGCGGTCCGGGAACACTTCTGTCTGGTGCGGCAGGTTCGCCCCGCCGGAATCGACCAGATAGATGCAGGGCAGACGGTTCTCGCGCGCCACTTCCTGGGCGCGCAGGTGTTTCTTGACCGTCATCGGGTAATAGGTGCCGCCCTTGATCGTCGAATCGTTGCAGACGATCATGACCTCGCGGCCTTCGACCCGGCCGATGCCGGTGATGATGCCGGCTCCGTGGATCGCGTCCTCGTACATGCTGTGGGCGGCGAGCGCGCCCAGCTCCAGGAACGGCGCACCGGGATCGAGCAGGCGCATCACGCGCTCCCGCGGCAGCAGCTTGCCGCGGGCGAGGTGCCGCTCCCGCGCCTTGGCCGGTCCGCCTTCCGACACGGCTTGCCGCTTGGCCTGAAGATCCAGGGCAAGCTCGGCCCAGGCGGCGCGGTTCGCCCGCGCGGCATCCGAGGTCAGGTCGGCGGAAGTGGCGATGACGGGCACGGGGGCGGTCTCCCTGGTTCTCGAATTTTGGCTCCTTCCCGGCACAAGCCGGAGGGCTTCACCGCTCAGTAGCTAGAACCAGGGAGCCTGCGCAACTGGGATTTGGGAGGCTCTGCGTCAGCCCTTGGCCTGGATGACCGTTTCACGCTGGATGACGCCCGATCCGCAACGATAGGCGATGCCGCGCACCAGCGACCAATCCTGGGAGACCTGCTGGAGGTAGAGATGAGTTCCGCCGAGGGCGACCGTTGCTGCCAGCATGTCGTCGGTGGCGCGGCCGAAGGTGGATTTGCCGAGCGTCACGCCGAAGCCGACATTGACTTGGCTGTGGGTTCCCGGTGTCGTCGGCGTGACCGGGCTCACCTCGCCAAGGCGCGTGCAGGCGCGCACATCCGCCGGCGAATCGACGATCTTTACGAGTTCCGTCGGCTCGGGCCGGTAGGCGCAGGCCGAAGCGGCCAGGGCGATGAGGGAGGCAAGCAGGGCACGTTGCATGAAAGTTCCGCCAATGATCAGCCGTTTGACCCAGCTTAGAGCATGAAGACGGGTTGAGGAGAAGCCTTGCCGTATGGAAGCTCAAAATCCTAGGCGGCGTGGCCTGGGAGCAACGGTGTCTCTACCCGCAGGGTCGGCCCGAAGATCTCCTCGAAGGCCTTGCGCATCACTGCATCGACCTCCGGCAGGGTCACGGGGCGCCCAAGATCGACAAGGCTCGTAACCCCATGCTCGGTCACTCCGCAGGGCACGATGCCGGAAAAGTGGGAAAGATCCGGTTCCACGTTCAGGCTGATGCCGTGGAACGTGGCCCAGCGGCGCACCCGGATGCCGATGGCGGCGATCTTGTCCTCTGCGGTCTCGCCCCTGTCGGGTCGACGCACCCAGACTCCGACTCGGTCCTCCCGCCGCTCGCCCCGGACATTGAAGGCATCCAGCGTCGCGATGATCCAGGCCTCGAGGGCGGCCACGTAGCGGCGCAGGTCCGGAGCCCGGCGCTTGAGGTCAAGCATCACATAGGCCACCCGCTGGCCCGGGCCATGATAGGTGTACTGCCCTCCCCGGCCGGTCTGGTGCACCGGAAAGCGGTCGGGATCGACGAGATCTGCCGCATCGGCCGAGGTGCCGGCGGTGTAGAGCGGCGGATGCTCCAGCAGCCAGACCATCTCGCGAGCCTGCCCGGCCGCAATCGCCTCGGCCCTGGCTTCCATGAAGGCGACGGCCTCCGCGTAGCCGACGAGGCCATCCGTGATGGCCCATTCCACGGGTTCGGAGTGTGGCTCGGCGTGAAACCGAACGGCCAGGCTATCTCGCAGGTTCGACACCGATTCACCTTGGGTGTTGCAGGGTCCAGAGCGGAGGACGCTCTGCCCCATATAAGAAGCGCGGACCGGACCCGTACTCCTGTGGAATTCGCGCTTATATAGTCGCTCCAGAGGGTTATCGCCTATCCCTCGTCATTGCCCAAGACGTTCGCGCCATGCAATCGGCGTAAGCTCCACTGAGGGGGTTGCAGCGGTCCAATCGTTCTGCTAGAGCGACCACCTCTTCAGGAAAACCCTTCCTGGAACCGAGTTCGCGGTCATGGCGGAATTGGTAGACGCACTACCTTGAGG
>JAJFBI010000641.1 GCA_020697385.1 Microvirga sp.
GCTCTCAATGGAGGGCCGGCCGTTGGATTCGACCTGGGGGGCGCGAGGCGGCTGATCCAGCGAGGGCTCGAAGCGCTCCGCACCCATGTCGACGGCAGGGGCGGGAACGCGCGCGCCGGCGACGCGGACGATGTTGGTCTCGATCACCACGTCGTTGGGACCGCCGATGAGAAGGAGGTGCTCGACATTGTCCCGGCGGAGCAGAAGAAGCTGCCGCTGTCGGTCGAGATCATACACATCCACGATGCCCAGCCGCGGCTGACGGCTGCGGCCGCTGCGATCGCTGCCCGGCATGATCAGGCGGCCACCCCAGACCTTGCGCAGGACGAGGCCTAAGAGCACGAGCAGGATCAGAATGATCGCGAAGGCGATTGCAAATTGAACTGCCCGCGGTGCTTCGAGACCGAAAAGAGATGACACGATGAACTCTCAAACGTTGGCTGGCCTTCGCAGGCCACTTCTGTGTTGGTTGTACCACAATGACCGCCAAAGCCACCGGCAAGGTTAACAGATGGTTAACGCAGCCCGGCTTCGGCATAGGACCGAGAGCATAGGAAAGGCTCTCCGTGATCCGTCCAAGATGGGGCCGACCGCCCTGACATCAAGGAAAATAAGGACTTCTTGTGACAGTCCTCATCGTCGAAGCTATATACAGCATGGACCGGCCCTTGCATCCGCCGGTGCTGGCGCCTTAGAGGTCGATCAATAAATACCGTGTAATATGATCGGAAAAGATCGAGCGGTTGGCCGCAATCTTGCAGCCGGTGCCGTGAGGCACATCCGCCTCCGTTGAGGATGTAGACATTCCATGGCTTACGAAGGCGATACGCCACAGGGTTCGGCCATCGACCGCTCCGACCGTCACGGTCATATCGGATGGGTGCTGCTCCTGGCCGGCCTTCTCGTCGGCGCGACCCTGAGCCTGCGGTTTCTCGGCATCGAACAGGCCCAGCCCTTGATCCTTGGGCTTCTGGCATTCTTCGCCATGGCGGGCGTGTTCTTCCTTTTTGCCATGGCGATCGGCGTCGTGCAGTTCTCCGGCCAGACCACGCGCAACGATATCACCAAGCTGATGGCCGACACATCGGGTGACGGACTAGTGGTCGTCGAGGATGATGGGCGCATCACTTATGCAAACGAAGCCTATCTCGCCTTCGCGGGCTTGCAGGGCGGCGAGGTTTTGCCGGTGGAGCGCCTCTTCATCGGCGCTCCCGAAGTCTCCGAGGCGATCTACCGGCTCGCACAGGCGGCGCGCGAACATCGCACGGGCACGGAGGAGATCCGCCTCTCGCCATCGCTCAATGGTGCGCGCGAATTCGGCTGGTACCGGGTGCGCGTGCGGCCCGTGCTGCGGCCCAAGGGGCGTCAGGCGGCACTCTGGGCCATCTCCGAAGTGACCCATGAGCGCGAGCGCCAGGAGAACGTCTTCCAGGAACTGCAGCATGCCATCGACTACCTCGATCATGCTCCCGCAGGGTTCCTGTCGGTCGATCCGGGTGGCTCCATCATCTACCTGAATGCGACGCTGGCGTCGTGGCTCGACTACGATCTGGCGCAGGTCGGCTCCGGCGGCTTGAAGCTGGCCGACATCGTGCCGGGCGACGTGGCATCGATGATGACTTCGTTCTCCGGCGAGCCCGGCAGCGTGCGCACTGAAACCTTCGACCTCGACCTGCGCCGACGCAACGGACAGTTCCTGCCGGTGCGCCTGTATCACCGCATCGCGTTCGGACAGGATGGCCGCATGGGCGCATCGCGAACGCTCGTCCTCAACCGCTCGGCCGGAGGAGAAATCGACGAGGGTCAGCGCGCGGCGGAAGTGCGCTTCGCGCGTTTCTTCAACAACACCCCCATCGCCATCGCGACCGTCGACCGCGCGGGCCGGATCGTCCATGCCAATGCGCCGTTCTCCAGGCTCTTCGGCGCGCTGCCGCGCACAGGTGAGAATGGCACGGACGGCCCGTCGATTCCCGATGCCTTCCGAGAGCGCGACGCCATCGCAGCGGCCCTAAAGGCGGCAGCCGAAAACAAAGGGGATATTCCGCCTCTCGAACTACAGACTGTGGCCGAAGGTGGCGGCTCGGTTCGCGTTTGGGTCACGCCCGTCGGCGATACGGGTGCGGACGGGGAGACGGCGATCCTCTACGCCCTCGACACCACGGATTTCCGTAAAGTCGAGGAGCAGCTGGCCCAGGCTCAGAAGATGAACGCGGTCGGTCAGCTCGCCGGTGGCGTGGCGCATGACTTCAACAACGTGCTGCAGGCGATCATCGGCTACAGCGACCTGCTGCTCGCCAATCACCGGCCGACGGATCCGTCCTTCCAGGACATCATGCAGATCAAGCAGAACGCGAACCGGGCCGCGGGCCTCGTGCGCCAGCTGCTTGCCTTCTCGCGCCGCCAGACCCTGCGGCCGGAGGTGCTGAACCTCAATGACCAGCTCTACGACCTCTCCATGCTGCTCAAGCGCCTCCTCGGCGAGCGCGTGGCGCTGGATCTCAATCACGGTCGCGACCTCTGGTTCGTGAAGGCGGACGTGAACCAGTTCGAGCAGGTGGTGGTGAACCTCGCGGTGAATGCCCGCGATGCGATGCCGGGCGGCGGTAAACTCGCGATCCGCACAGCGAATGTCACTGCTGCCGAGGCGGAGCGGCTCAATGTGAGCGCCATGCCGCCGGCGGATTACGTCATGGTCGAAGTGTCCGATAGCGGCTCCGGCATGACGCCGGAAATCATCGAGAAGATCTTCGAGCCGTTCTTCACCACCAAGGAGGTCGGCAAGGGCACCGGCCTGGGACTGTCCACCGTGTTCGGCATCGTCAAGCAGTCCGGCGGCACCACCTTCCGCATCTACCTGCCGCGGCACATCCCGGCCGTGCAGGAGATGGTCGAGGAGGTGAAGCCCGAGGTGGCCAAGAAGCCAGCCGCCGACATGACCGGGCAGGGCACGATCCTTCTGGTGGAGGACGAGGATCCAGTGCGGGCCGTGAATGCCCGCGCGCTCTCCGCCCGTGGTTATACCGTGCTGGAGGCGGCCTCCGGCGTCGAGGCCATGGAGATCATCGAGCAGCGCGGAGCGCCGGTCGACCTCGTGGTCTCCGACGTGGTCATGCCCGAGATGGATGGCCCGACCCTGCTCGGTGAGCTGCGCAAGCTCTACCCGGACTTGAAGGTGATCTTCGTCTCCGGCTATGCCGAAGAGGCCTTCCGCAAGAACCTGCCCGAAGGGGAGGAGTTCAACTTCCTGCCCAAGCCCTTCAGCCTGCGCCAACTGGTCGAGACCGTAAAGCAGGTGATAAGTTCATAGTGTGATGTGGAGGAAAGATCCGGCACCCGTCGGGCGCCGGATCCTGCGTGCTAGATCACGTAGAAGTCGCCAGCGTAAAGCTGATTTCCTCCTTCTGCAAAGTTCACCGTCGCGAGCAGAACGGGGGCGAAGGCTCCGCCCGTGCCATCGGCGTCGAAATAGACCTGGCTGGCACTCTGCACGAAGATGAACTGCGCAGTGGCAATCGAAGCTATGGCGGGTCCGCTTGTCTGGTTCCTGACTTCGGTGGAAGTCACGCCGGCTCCAATGTTGAAGACGTCGTTGTCGATCAGAAGCTTGTCGCCGTCCAAGTTCCGATACACCGAGGTGAACGTATCCGGTCCATTGTTCAACTCCAGCTGCATCAGCTCTTGCCCTGATGAAAAGCCCGAAAGACTGTCGGCTCCGGCGCCCCCTTTCAGGATCGTTGTGTTCCCTGGTCCGGCTCCGTTCAAGATGTCATTGCCGCCGCCGCCATCGGCCGTGCCGCCCTCTCGCGCCGTCAGCGTGTCGGCAAAATTCGAGCCGATGACGCTCTCGACGGACGAATAGGTATCGCCTGTCGCGGCTCCTGCCGAGGTGCCAGCCTGCAGATTGACAGTCACCCCTGCGGTTGCGGTGGAGTAATCGACAGTATCCGTTCCGATCCCACCATCGACGACGTCGGCATCGCTGTCAGCGCCGGGCGCGAGAACATCGTTGCCATCGCCGCCAAGCAGCGTATCTGCTCCGGCGCTTCCGAAGAGGGCATCGTCGCCGAGGCCGCCATCGAGGGAATCCGCGCCGACACCTCCATCGAGAATGTCATTGCCTGCGCCGCCGAAGAGCAGGTCGTCGCCGTCTCCCCCATTGAGGAGATCGTTGCCGTCACCGCCATCGAGGCGGTCATTCCCCGCCCCACCGAAGAGAGTGTCGTTGCCGGTTCCGCCGCTCAGAACATCGTTCCCGGTGCCACCGTTCAGGGAATCGTTGCCGCTGCCTCCGTCCAGTCGGTCATTGTCATCTCCTCCGTCCAGCCGGTCGTTGCCCGTTCCGCCCAGGAGCCTGTCATTGCCGTCGCCACCTTCGAGGCGATCATTGCCGGAGCCGCCATCGAGGGTGTCCCGTCCATCTCCCCCGATCAGTCTGTCGTTGCCCTCATTGCCGAACAGCCGATCGTTGCCGTTGCCGCCATCCAGCCGATCATTGCCCAAACCGCCAAGGATCCGGTCATTGCCAGCAAGACCGAAGAGAGTATCGTTGCCGCCAAGACCCGAAATGACATCGGCCCCAACGGTGCCGACGAGGGTGTTGCGCCTGTTATCGCCAATGCGTATCGCCATGGTCGTTTCCTCTCAATGCCAGGGGTCGAGGCCCGGACGTGAAAAACGCGGGAAACTA
>JAJFBI010000642.1 GCA_020697385.1 Microvirga sp.
CTGCTCTGCCTGGACGAGCCGGCAGCAGGCCTGAACCCGCGCGAATCCCTGGAGCTGAACCAGCTCCTGCTGTCGATCCGCGACGAACAGGGCACCTCGATCCTCCTGATCGAGCACGACATGTCGGTGGTGATGGAAATCTCCGATCACGTGGTCGTGCTTGATTACGGCACCAAGATCTCGGACGGCCTGCCCGTCGAGGTCAGAAACGATCCCAAGGTCATTGCCGCCTATCTCGGCGTGGCCGATGACGAGGTCGAGAAGGTCGAAGCGGAGATCGGCCTATGAGCACCGCCGGAGCAAACATCGCGATGCAGAATCCTCAGGCTTCCACCGCCCGCCAGCCGCTTCTCAGCGTGCGCGGCGTGAAGACCTACTACGGCAACATCATCGCCCTCAAGGGCGTGGACATGGATGTCAACGAGGGTGAAATCGTCACGCTGATCGGCGCCAACGGTGCCGGCAAGTCGACGCTGATGATGACGATCTTCGGCAACCCGCGGGCCCGCGAGGGTACGATCACCTATGCGGGGCGGGACATCACCAAGATGCCAACCCACGAGATCGCCCGCATGTCGATTGCCCAGTCTCCCGAGGGCAGGCGCATCTTCCCGCGCATGACCGTCTACGAGAACCTGCAGATGGGCGCGTCCATGAACGGGATGGCCCATTTCGACCAGGATCTCGAGCGGGTCTGCACCCTGTTCCCGCGTCTGAAGGAGCGCCTGCAGCAGCGCGGCGGCACCCTGTCCGGCGGCGAGCAGCAGATGCTGGCCATCGCCCGGGCGCTCATGAGCCGCCCGAAGCTCCTCCTCCTGGACGAGCCTTCCCTGGGGCTCGCGCCCCTGATCGTGAAGCAGATCTTCCAGATCATCAAAGAGCTCAACGAGAAGGACGGCATGACGGTCTTCCTCGTGGAGCAGAACGCCTATCACGCCCTCAAGCTGGCTCATCGCGGCTACGTGATGGTGACGGGCAACATCACCATGAGCGGCACCGGCAAGGAGCTGCTCGACGATCCGCAGGTCAAAGCGGCCTATCTCGAAGGAGGGCATCACTGATGCAGGGCATCCTCTACGAAGAGCCGTCGTTCTGGCTCTTCCTTCTCATCACCGTGATCATGGGCGGCTGGGCCGCCTGGATGACCGGCCGGGCCATCGCACTCACCTGGCGCCCCTTCTGGACCCTGATTCTCTACCTGTTCATCCTGGGCGCGGCGGTCCGCTTCATCCACTTCGCCCTGTTCGAGGGAACCCTCCTGTCGATCCACTACTATGCTGTCGACACAATCGTCCTTCTGATCATCGGGGCACTCGGTTTCCAGTACCGCCGGGCCCGGATGATGACCACGCAATACCGCTGGCTCTACGAGCGGACCGGCCTGTTTTCCTGGCGGGAAAAGGCGTCTGCTACCAAGGGCTAAGCTAAAAAGATTCCCAGGTGACATCCGCTCAAAAACAAGCATGATGGCATCCGGATGGCGGGTCTCCCGTCAAACCGGCCCCACGAGGAAGAGGGGCCTATAAAACCACCCAGAGGAGTGACCTCATGAAGAAATTGCTGTTGACCGGCGTGGCGCTTGGTCTTGGCCTCGCCTTCTCCAGCGCTGCCAGCGCCCAGATCAAGATCGGCGTTGCTGGCCCCATCACCGGCCCGAACGCGGCCTTCGGCGCTCAGCTGAAGAACGGTGTCGAGCAGGCTGTCGAAGACATCAACGCAGCCGGCGGCATCAACGGCCAGAAGCTGCAGGTCGTGATCGGCGACGACGTCTCCGACCCCAAGCAGGGCGTGTCGGTTGCGAACAAGTTCGCCGCTGAAGGCGTGAAGATGGTTGTCGGCCACTTCAACTCCGGCGTGTCGATCCCAGCCTCGCAGGTCTACGAGGAAGCCGGCATCGTCCAGATCACCCCGGCGTCGACGAACCCGCAATTCACCGAACGCGGCATGTGGAACACGTTCCGCACCTGCGGTCGCGACGATCAGCAGGGCCTCGTTGCCGGCAGCTATCTCGCCGACAAGTTCAAGGGCAAGAAGGTTGCCGTTGTCCACGACAAGACCCCTTACGGAAAGGGCCTTGCCGACGAGACGCAGAAGGCCATGAATGCAAAGGGCCTGAAGGAAGTCGTGTATGAAGGCGTGAACCCGGGCGAGAAGGACTACTCCGCGCTCGTGTCGAAGCTGAAACAGGCTGGCGTCGACGTGGTCTACTTCGGCGGCCTCCATACGGAAGCCGGCCTCATCATCCGTCAGATGCGCGACCAGGGCCTCCAGTCGCCGATGATGTCGGGTGACGGCATCGTGTCGGCCGAGTTCACCTCGATTGCCGGCCCGGGCGCCGAAGGCACCCTGATGACCTTCTCGCCGGATCCGCGCAAGAACCCGAACGCGAAGGACGCCGTGGCCAAGTTCAAGGCCAAGAACTTCGAGCCGGAAGCCTACACCCTGTACTCCTACGCTGCGGCCCAGATCCTGGCCGAGGCTGCGAAGCAGGCTGGCAGCACCGACGGCAAGAAGATGTCCGACGTGATGAAGGCCGGAAAGCCCTTCAAGACCGTCATCGGCGACATCTCCTTCGACAAGAAGGGCGATATCACCCGTCCGGACTACATCATGTACGTCTGGAAGAAGGGCGCCGACGGCAAGATCGACTACTCGGGCAACGAGCTCGCCATGTAATCGATCGGCCTGAAAGCCGAACGAATAGAAACCCGCCTTGGCAACAGGGCGGGTTTTCTTATGCAGATTCTTGGTCGAAGAATATCAAGAACAGGAAGCTACAGCTTGCCGATCTTCAATGGACATCACTTCAGTGTCATGGCCGGGCTTGTGCCGG
>JAJFBI010000643.1 GCA_020697385.1 Microvirga sp.
GGAGGTCGAAAAGACCCAGCATGCCGCTGACGTGTCGCTGGTTTGGTTCGAGCATGTGGCGCGCTTCTGGGATTTCGACCCAGTTCAGTTCGCTTTCGGCGTGATGACGCGCGCAAAAGCGATCACCTACGACAACCTGCGCCTGCGGGCGCCCGATTTCGTCGCGGCCGTCGATCAGACCTTTGCCAAGCAGGTGCGCCGACAGGGCTTTAACGTATCGGTCGAGAGCCCCATGGTCCCCATGTTCCAGCCATTCCGGCTGCGGGAGATGACAATCGCCAATCGGGTTGTGGTGTCGCCGATGGACATGTATTCGGCCAAGGAGGGAGTGCCGAACGATTTTCATCTCGTTCACTACGGATCACGTGCCACAGGCGGGGCAGGGCTCGTATTCACGGAGATGACCTGCGTCTCGCCGGAATCCCGCATCACGCTCGGCTGCACCGGCCTATGGAACGACGAGCAGGAAGCCGCCTGGAAGCGGATCGTCGATTTCGTTCATGCGAACTCCGAGACCAAGATCTGCCTGCAACTCGGACATGCGGGTCGGAAAGGCGCCACCAAGCTCATGTGGGAGGGCATTGATCGGCCGCTGGAAGAGGGTGCCTGGGACATCTGCTCCGCATCCCCCATCCCCTATTTCCCGGACAGCCAGGTGCCGCGTGAGGTGACGCGGTCGGAGCTCGATACCATCAAGGCGCAGTTCGTGAAGGCGGCCATCCGTGGCGAGCGCGCCGGGTTCGACATGCTTGAACTCCACTGCGCTCACGGATACCTGCTTGCGAGCTTCATTTCGCCGCTCACCAACCGGCGCACGGACGAGTATGGCGGCTCCCTCGAGAACCGGCTGCGCTATCCGCTGGAGGTGTTCGACGCCATGCGGGAGGTCTGGCCTGCCCATAAGCCGATGTCGGTGCGCATTTCCGCGACCGATTGGGCCGAGGGTGGTGTCACGGGCCAAGATGCCGTCGAAGTCGCCCGCGCGTTCGCCGAGCATGGGGTCGATCTCGTCGACGTCTCGACCGGACAGACCGTGCGGGAGGCGCGGCCCATCTACGGACGCATGTTCCAGACGCCATTCTCGGATCAGGTGCGCAACGAGGCGCGCGTTGCCACGATGTGCGTCGGCAACATCACGACGGCCGATCAGGTGAACACGATCCTGGCCGCAGGCCGCGCCGATCTCGTCGCGCTCGGCCGGCCGCATCTCGTCGATCCGTTCTTCACCATGAAGGCTGCGGCCTGGTATGGCGCGGCGAGCATCCACTGCCCACCGCAATATCATGCTGGCCGGGACCAGATCTTCCGCAACTCCGTGCGTGACAGGCAGGATCTGGACGATCTGAAGATCAAGGCCAAGCCCAAGACCCGCGCCGAGCTGAAGATAGAGGCCGGTGAGAAGCCTCTCGCGGCGGAATGAGATGACCATGACAACTCTCAAGGGTCGGCATGCACTGGTCACGGGCGGCGGCCGCGGAATCGGCCGGGCTATCGCAGCATCGCTCGTGAAAGCCGGAGCCACCGTGACCATCGTCGGGCGTAACCCGGAGACGCTCGAGCAGGCCGTCATGCAGGGCGATGCTCACGCGTCTGCCGTGGCAGATGTGTCAGATTCGCAACGAGTACAGGCCGCCGTGCAGGAATCGGTTTCGCGCTATGGTCCTGTCGATCTGATGATCGCCAATGCCGGTGGTGCGGCTTCCGCACCTTTCATGAAATCCGGTCCGGAGGTTTTCCGGCAGATGCTGGACGTGAATCTGCTGGGCGTCACCAACGTCACTCAGGCCGTTCTGCATTCAATGACGGAGCAGGGCTTCGGACGGATCGTGGCGATAGCCTCCACGGCAGGCTTGAAGGGCTATCCCTATGTGACCGCCTATTGCGCTGCCAAGCATGCCGTGATCGGCTTCGTTCGTGCCCTGGCGCTGGAGACCGCCAAATCGGGCGTGACGGTGAATGCCGTCTGTCCGGGTTTCACCGATACTGATCTCGTGGCAGAGAGCCTCGGGACGATCATGGCAAAGACAGGCCGAACCCGAGAGGACGCACTGGGAGAACTCGTGAAGCACAACCCGCAGGGCCGATTGATCGACCCATCGGAGGTGGCCGGTGCCGTGCTCTGGCTCTGCAGCGAGGAAGCGCGATCCGTGACGGGGCAGGCCATCGTGGTGGCCGGAGGGGAAATCTGAAGATGGACGATCAGGCGATTCCGCTCGACGCCGAAACCAAGGCCGTCGAGATGCCGGAGGATCACCGGGAGGAACTGCGCCTCTGGCTGCGCCTTCTCACCTGCACCACTCTCATCGAGGGTGAGGTGCGCGGCCGCCTGCGCGAGCGGTTCGACGTCACCTTGCCCCGCTTCGATCTCATGGCGCAGCTCGACAAGGCGCCGAGCGGCATGACCTTGTCCGATCTTTCGAAGCGTATGATGGTCTCGAACGGTAATCTCACCGGGCTCGTCGACCGGCTCGTCGCGTCCGGCCATATCGTGCGCACGGCCTCTCCGACGGATCGCAGGGCGACGGTGATCAGTCTGACGGAGAGCGGCCGCGGCGAGTTTCGCTCTATGGCAGCCGAGCATGAACTCTGGATCGCCGATCTGTTCGGTGATCTCACGGAGAAGGACCGAAACGACCTCATGCGGCTCTTAGGAAAAACCAAGCTGTCGGCACGGCGCGCCATCCAGGGAGAAAGTCAGTGATGCAGGTTGCCAATTCCGTTACGCTGCCGCTCGCAACCTATGAGCCGCGCCATTTTCTGCTCTCTGTCGACGGGCCCGTTGCAACGGTCACGCTCAATCGCCCGGAGAAGAAGAACCCTCTCACCTTCG
>JAJFBI010000644.1 GCA_020697385.1 Microvirga sp.
ACCCTCTCCCTGCTTGCCGAGCCTTACGCCGTTTGCCGCCTCCCGGGTGGTACGCCTGTCGCCCCTCCCGAGACGGGCGCCTTCTCGCTGCTGGTGCAGGCTACCGAGGAAAAAACCCTCGTCTGCCCGCTCCACCAAGTGCCGCCTGAAGCGGAAGTCGACGCGGGCTGGCGGTGCTTTCGGATTATGCAAAACTTCGACTTCGGAGTGCCGGGGATCCTCGCCTCCGTGCTCGACCCGCTGGCCAGGGCCGGCATCGGCATTTTCGCTACCTCGACCTTCAGCACCGACTACGTTCTGGTGAAGAAGCAGGATGCTGGCCGCGCGATGGATGCCCTGCGGGCGGCAGGGCACCAGATCGACGTCTGATATCAGGCCCGTTCGATCCGCGCCGCGAAGCATCCGCGGCGGGCGAAATGGGCGTCCACATGCGCAACATCAGGATTGGCGAGGAAGCGCTCGATCAAGCTCACCACCTCCCCGCCCTCGCCTACTTCTGCATCCACAATAAAGGCGTTGGCATCGTAGGCGCGCAGGGACAACAGCCGGTCCCGTAGCATCGGGGGCAGTTCGCCGCGATAGCTTCCGGTCCTGGCGGAGCGGCTGACGAAGATCGGCCCGGCGGACCGGTAGGGAGAGCCCGGATTGGTCTGGTGGGCATGGTTGAGCAGCAGAAGCTCCTCCCCCTCGGCGACCCGCTCCAGGGCGATCCTGCAGGGATACATGTCAGGGGCATCGGCGATGACCCGCTTGGCTCCGAGGGGCTTGAGGGCGGCTTCATCGAGCTGGAAGAGCTTGGCGAACGGTTCGGCCTCAAGGCCGCGGATATGAAACGTCATGGGTGATCTCCTGTGAGGGATCACCAGAATGGCGGGCCTAGTTTAGGCGAGCGACCCGATTTCTGTGCAACCTTAACCAAGACGCCCGAGCGCTGGAAACGTCTCCAGAAGCCAGAACGACATGTTGGTGATCCAGCCCGTGAGAAACGCAATCCCGGTCAGGACGAGGAGGACCCCCATGGTCTTCTCGATCAGCACGAAGCGGGAGCGTACGCGCTTGAGAAGCGCCACGAAGGGTTTCATGGCGAAGGCAGCGAGCAGGAACGGAATGCCGAGACCCGCCGAATAGGCGGCCAGCAGCAGCGCCCCCTGGGACACGCTGTTCTCCGAGCCAGCAACCGTGAGAATTGCCGCCAGCACCGGACCGATGCAGGGCGTCCAGCCGAAGGCGAACGCCAAGCCCATCACATAGGCGCCCCAGAGCCCGACGGGGCGGGTCACGTTGAACCGCGCCTCGCGGTAGAACAGGCCGATGCGGAAAACACCGAGAAAGTGCAAGCCCATGACGATGATCGCAATGCCCGCCACGGTGCTCAGGACGTCGAGGTATTGCCGGATCACCTGACCCAGCGCGGAGGCCGTGGCGCCGAGCAGCACGAACACGGTCGAGAAGCCCGCCACGAACAGGAGCGCCGCCAGGACCGCCCTCCTCCGCACGGCACGGTCGTCGCCCGCGCTCAGCTGGTCGAACGTGGTGCCGGCGAGAAAGGACAGATAGGGCGGCACCAGCGGCAGCACGCAGGGACTCAAGAAGCTGATGAGGCCGCCAAGGGCTGCGGCCGGAAAGGAAACGCTGAGCATGACTAGGCTTCTATCCTTTTGGCCCTGCCTTAGAAAGCGGTGAAACGCCGCTTCGCCAGCTTGTGATGGGATCCGGTTTGCGGTTTGCTGACGCCATGTCCCAAGCCCGCAATCTCATCACCGACGTCGCTGGCCTTCGCATCGGCAATGCCCACGACGCGGCCCTCGGCTCCGGCGTCACGGTGGCGCTCTTCGACGAGCCGGCGGTTGCCTCCTGCTTTGCCATGGGGGGAGCACCCGCCACCCGCGAGACCGATCTGCTCGATCCCGACAAGATGGTGCCCAGCATTCATGGCATCGTCCTCTCCGGCGGCTCGGCTTTCGGCCTCGATGCGGCGAGCGGCGTTCAGGCCTATCTCAGGGAACAGGGGATCGGCTTTGCCGTCCGAGAGGCTCTCGTTCCCATCGTCTGCCAAGCCTCCTGCTTCGATCTCATCAACGGCGGCAACAAGGATTGGGGCCGGTATCCGCCCTATCGCGAGCTTGGATTTCAGGCGGCGGAACAGGCCGGGCTCAGCTTTGCCCTCGGCACCGCAGGCGGCGGCTATGGCGCCACCACGGCCAACCTGAAGGGAGGGCTCGGCTCCACGAGCGCCACGACATCGTCAGGCCACACGGTCGGTGCCCTCGTGATCGTGAATGCCGTCGCCTCGGCCGTGATCGGCGATGGGCCTCATTTTTGGGCCGGAGCTCTTGAGGAAGGCGACGAGTTTGGTGGACACGGGCACCCCGAGCGCATCGATCCGGAGAAACGCAAGCTCATCTGGAAAGGAGGGCCGCAGCCAGCCACAACCATCGCGCTCGTCGCGACTGATGCGGTCTTGACGAAGGCCCAGGCCAAACGCCTCGCGATTGCATCCCATGCGGGCCTCGCTCGGGCCCTGCGTTTCTCGCATGCACTGTTCGACGGCGACACGATCTTTGCCGCCGCTACGGGCCGCAAACCGCTCCAAGACGAGGCAGCGGAGTTCACGGAGATCACGGCGCTCGCCGCCGATTGCCTGACCCGCGCCATCGCCCGCGGCGTGTACGAGGCGACGGCCCTACCCTATCCCGGTGCGCAGCAGGCTTGGCGGGACCGCTTCTTACGCATCCGCGACACGGGGCCATGACAAGGCCCCGTCCGCCGCGCGAGGATCGGCCTCAGCGCCGACCTGGGCCAGAAAGGCAGCCATTTTCGCCT
>JAJFBI010000068.1 GCA_020697385.1 Microvirga sp.
AGGTCTCTGTTTGGCACTCTTGAGAAGTAAGAGCTTGGTCCACTTCAGCGATTAAGAGCCGACGTTCGCTGGGTAGCCGGAACGTGAAAGTTTGACCCATAGCGGCTCTAGAGGCACTGCTCATGAGGTCGCCTTGGGAATGAGGCGAGAAACGGGAAAGCTCCCAGTGGTCGGGCCTTTGCAGGCTGGCAATGGATGGTTATTCTGTTTGCTTTCTTGCTCTGAGTCTCCATGATCCCTTTTCCTTCCGATCCCGACGGCGGGAAACCTCCGATGCCTCACGAAGGCCCTCACGGAGGGCAGACGGACCGTATCTATCTTCGATGCTAAGACAACCCGCGGAAGGATGGCTCGTCCTAAAGTTCTGGGTTGAAGAATATTCCAGCCTTTGCCAACATCAGTAAAACTGCGCCCTTAGAGGCTTGAGGGACATGACATATCGATCGGGTGTCGGCGAGCCAGCGCTGCTACGGCCCTAAGATATGAGGGGGAATAGAGAAAATGGTGAAATGCGTCCTTGTCGCAGAGTTTATGCATGAGACGAACACGTTCAGTGTTCAGCTAACCGATGAGAGCGCATTTAGGAACTGCAGCTACTATCAGGATGAAGACATCATCCCCGCCTTTCGAGGAACGCGTACGTCGATCGGTGCCACGTTCGAAGCCGCCGAAAAGTTCCAATGGAAGCTCGTTTATCCCATCGCCGCTTCTGCCAATCCGTCCGGTCGCGTCACCGATGACTGTTTCGAAACGATCACGAAGCTCATCCTTGATGCCTGTGATGACGTGGACGGGATCCTGCTTCACCTCCATGGGTCCATGTCCACGCAGAGCCATGATGATGGGGAGGGCGAGTTGCTGGCCCGCATCCGCTCACGGGCCGGTGCCCGCGTCCCGATTGTCGCGGTTCTCGACCTGCATGCGACCGTCACGCAGCGCATGGCCGACAATTCCAATGCGCTTATTTCTTACCGGACTTATCCCCATATTGATCAGTACGAGCGCACGTGGCAGGCTGCCGAACTCCTCGAAAGAGCAATGATAGGAGAGGTGACACCGAAGGTGGCGCTGGCCCGCCGGCCTATCCTGTACGCCCTGGACGGAGGCCGCACGACCTCGCCGCCCATGATGGAACTGCTGCGCCGCGGTGATGAGATCGAAGCCGCCGGGCAGGCTCTCGTGGTCAGCATTCAGGCCGGTTTCTCGTCTGCCGACGTCCATGACATCGGCCCTTCCATCGCCGTGACGGGCAATGAGCTGCCTGCGGCGCAGGCCGTTGCCGACGAACTCATGGACTATGTGTGGGAGCAGCGGACGTTCTCGTCCATTCATTTCACGCCGCTGGACGAGGCCATTGCAAAGGCGAAAGCCGGCACCGGTGCGGGCAAGCCTCTCGTCATTTCCGACTATTCCGACAATCCGGGCTCGGGAGCCTATGGGGACGCCACCAATCTGCTCAAGGCCGTGCTCGATGCCGATCTCCAGAACGTTGGCTTTCATGCCATCCACGATCCCGAGGCCGTTCTGCAGGCACAGGCCGCGGGTGTGGGCAATCGCGTGACATTGCTGCTCGGTGGCAAAACCGATCCGAGTATGGGCGGCGGACCGATTGAGGTCACGGGCCATGTTGTGGCCATTACGGATGGCAGCTTCATTGCCTATGGGCCCATGGGCGGCGGAGCGCGGCGCAATTACGGCCTCAGCCTTCTGTTGCGTGTCGGCGGAGTCGAGATCATCGTGATCAGCCACAACGGTCAGGCCAATGATCTCGGGCAGTTCACGTCGCTGGGTGTCGACCCGACCCGAAAGTCGACTCTGATCGTGAAATCGATGCAGCACTTCCGGGCCGCGTTTGAGCCGATTGCCCGAGAGGTTGTCGAAGTCGACACGGGAGCTCTATCAACGAGGAACTTCAAGGAACGGCCCTACCGCAAGATCAGACGCCCGATCTGGCCCCTAGATGCAATTTGATCGTCCGATCCAGACTATGAGCGGAATGGGGATTTGCCTCAGAAAGCGCATCAAGTTCCTCGATCGGAGAAATTATTGTGTTGCCAATAGTTGATATTGACTTGCAGAACGGTCCTAATTGGTCTGGTCGCCAGGAGGGTGTGGTTGAGGTGATTGCTATATGGCAGCTGGGCCAAGGCTCAAGATGCATTGCAAGTCCTGAGGTTCGCGAATCCTGTGTTGCGAGCGTCAGGTTGGAGTCTTGAATGATTTCTTTTGTCCTGCGACGCCTTCTGCAGATGGTTCCGATCATTCTGGCCATCGCCGCCGTCATCTTTCTGATGTTCAGCGTGATCCCTGGCACCTTTGTATCGAGCATGAATGACGACGGACGCAGCGTCATCGACGCTGAAGTCGCTTCTCGAATCAACAAAGAGTTCGGGCTGGACGATCCGGTTTACGTTCGCTTCGGCAAGTACGTAGGCCAGCTTGCGACACTTGATCTCGGAACCTCGTTCCGGACGCGCCAGCCGGTTACGACTGTTCTGGCGGACCGAATGTGGCCAACCGCGCAGCTTGCCTTCGCTTCCATGCTGTTCGCCATCGTCTTCGGCGTCCCCCTCGGCTTCATTGCCGCTCTGCGACCGGGAAGCTGGATCGACACGATCTCAATGGTCAGCGCCGTGTCGGGTCTGTCGCTCCCGAAATTCTGGCTCGGCCTGATGCTGATGTACGTCTTCGCCCTTGTGCTCGGCTGGCTGCCAAGCTTCGGCTATGGGGACGGCAGCATACGCTATCTGATTCTCCCGTCGATTGCGCTCGGCGTTGCACCAATGGCGCTTCTGGCTCGCACGACACGTGCCGCTGTGCTCGAGATCATGAACGCCGATTTCGTACGAACCGCCCGTGCCAAGGGAATGAGCGAGGCTCGCATGGTACGATGGCACCTGACGCGAAACGCTTCCGTCATCGTCATCACCACCATCGGTCTGCAGTTTGGCACCGTTATCGGGCAGGCCGTCGTCGTCGAGAAGCTCTTCGCCTGGCCAGGACTGGGATCCTTGCTCGTGGACAGCGTCACATTGAGGGACATCCCTGTCGTGCAGGGTGCAATTCTGGTGATCGTCCTCTTCTTTCTCCTCATCAACACCCTGGTCGATGTCGTCTGCGCGATTATCGACCCGCGCATCAAGTACACCTGAGGGGACGACATGAAGATCAGAGCCAATCTCCTGATCGGAGGATTTCTCTTTGCAGCCGTGGTGATTGCAGGAACGCTTGCGCCCTGGCTTGCTCATACCGATCCGGTCATGGATGCGGACCTGCTCTATGCGGAGGAGCCGCCGGGGGCCGCGTTCTGGTTTGGCACGGATGCGCAGGGGCGCGATATCTACAGCCGGGTTCTGTACGGGGCGCGGATTTCACTCACCGTCGGGATCATCTCGCAACTCATCAACACGGTGATCGGCGTCTGCCTCGGGGTGTCCGCCGGATACTGGGGCGGCTGGTGGGATGATTTCGTGAGTGGCTTGACCAACATGATGCTGGCCATTCCGTCTCTCATCTTTGCCCTCGCAATCATGGCGATCCTCAATCCGGGGCTGACCAGTCTGCTGATTGCGCTCGGCCTCACCAACTGGTCTTTCACCTGCCGCCTTGCCCGCGCCTCGACCCTATCCCTGAAAAGTCAGGGATACGTCCAGGCAGCGAAGATTCTGGGCTACAGCGACGTGCGCATCATGCTGACGCAGCTTTTGCCCAACATGCTCGGCCCCATCATCGTCATCGGCACTCTCGGGATGGGCGGCGCTGTTCTTGCCGAGGCTGCTCTTTCCTTTCTTGGTCTCGGCATCCGCCCACCATTCCCGAGCTGGGGTAGCATGCTGTCCGATGCGCGGGATCAGATCACCACGGCACCATGGATTTCAATCTTCCCCGGCCTTGCAATCTTCGTCACGGTTCTGGGCTTGAACCTGCTCGGCGACGGCCTTCGCGACATTCTTGATCCTCAATCGCGGAGCCGACGGGCATGACAGGCCAGGCGCTTCTTGAGGTCGAGGATCTCCGTGTCGACCTGTCCGTCAACGGCCGAAGTTTCCCGGCCGTGCAGGACGTCTCGTTCAGCATCAGGCGCGGAGAGACGTTCGGTCTGGTGGGAGAGTCCGGATGCGGTAAGAGCATCACCGCACTAGCTCTGATCGGCCTGCTGAGAAATCCCCTCAGCATTGCAGGCGGCAGCATCCGTTTCCACGGACAGGAACTGCTGGACCTGTCGCCGGGCGGGCTGCGTAAGCTGCGGGGCAGCCGGATCTCGATGATCTTTCAGGAGCCGATGACGGCCCTCAATCCGCTGTCGCCGGTCGGGCGACAGATCGCCGAGATGTTCGTGCTTCACAAGGGTGCGAACTGGAGCGAGGCGGAGCGCCAAGCGGTGGAGGCCCTCGCAAGGGTCCGGGTGCCCGCACCGGAGCGGCGCGTGAAGGATTACCCGCACCAGCTCTCGGGCGGCATGCGACAGCGCGTCATGATCGCCATGGCGCTGGCTTGCGGACCCGATCTCCTGTTGGCGGACGAGCCGACCACTGCGCTCGACGTGACGGTTCAAGCCGAAATCCTCGACCTGATCCGGGAGCTTTCCGCAGCTCAGGGAACCGCGGTTCTCATGATCAGCCACGATCTCGGGCTTATCGCCAACATGTGCCAGAACGTCGGAGTCATGTATGCAGGTCGCTTGATCGAGCAGCGCGCCGCCGATAGCATTTTCCTGACTCCAAGGCACCCCTATACGCAGGGGCTCGTCGCCTCGCTCCCGCTTCTAGGTGCTCGCTCCAAGTTTGGCCGCAAGAAGCTTAAGGAGATCGAGGGAGTTGTGCCCCCTGTGGTTGCTTTTCCACCCGGCTGCCGGTTCAATCCCCGCTGCCATGCCGCGACCGATCTCTGTCGAGCCGAGGATCCTGTTGTGACGCCGCTGCCCGACAGCGGTCTCGTACGGTGCCATTATCATGACTGACACTTCCAACGATCCGATCCTGAGAGTCGAAAACCTCGCGGTTCATTTTCCGGTCGGACGAGGTCTCCTCGGAGGATCGCGGCGGTTCGTGCATGCAGTGGACGGGGTCGACCTTGAATTGAAGCGAGGTGAATGCCTTGGTCTCGTCGGCGAGTCGGGGTGCGGCAAGTCGACTTTGGCACTCTCCATCCTCGGCCTGCAGGCGCCGACCCGTGGCCGTGTGATTGTTGATGGGCACGAGGTCGGCACGGCAGGGAGGGACCGGAAGAAAAGGGCGCGGATCACGCAGATGGTGTTCCAGGACCCATACTCCTCGCTCAACCCGCGTCAGACGGTGCGGAAGACGCTCGAGACTCCCCTGCGCCTGCACGGCATCACGGCAAGGAGCGAGATCGACGGGAGGATCGGCGACATGCTGGCGCGCGTCGGCCTGCGGTCAGAGGCTGCAGAACGCTATCCGCATGAGTTTTCCGGCGGTCAGCGACAGCGGATCGGAATTGCGCGCGCCCTGATCCTCGAGCCGACGATCGTCGTACTGGATGAGCCCGTTTCCGCACTGGATGTCTCCATTCGAGCCCAGATCATCAACCTGCTTCTCGAACTCAAGGATACGCTTGGTCTCTCCTATATCATGATTAGCCACGATCTCGGCGTGGTCGAGCACATGAGTGACCGGGTAGCCGTGATGTATCTCGGCCGCATCGTCGAAAGCGGCCCATGGAACACGATTTTCACGCAGCCCGGGCATCCCTACACACGGGCGCTCATCGCGGCGATTCCCGATCCGTTCAAACGGAGCAGCGGCAAGAAGATCACCGGCGAGATACCGAACCCGCTCAGTCCACCGACAGGTTGCGGCTTTCACCCTCGATGCCCGGAGGCGCGGGACATCTGCCGCACGCCCCCAGCGCCGGCCCTCGAAAATCGGGGAGGGGAGCACCACGTACGGTGCCGGAGAGTCGACGAGATTGCCATGACGGACGGTTTGGCAACGGCCGTGGGTTGAGCGGAAGATCACTCCTGGAGCCGCAGAACTGATCTTGGAGCACGTTGCGGCGAAGTGGATCCGGTTCGCCGTCAATAACGCAGAGAGGAACAGAAGAGGGCCGTTTCCATCAAAATGGATCAGTTTTACGCTGCAAGTTCTGTGCAGCCGTTTCAGCGAGTGCCTTCATGAATGCTCAGCCTCCGCATCCAGGTCTCAGTCTCGGGGCTACGGGCGCTCACCGTCCGACGCTTCTGGGTACCCGGCATATGGCCGTGTCCGGGCACTATGCAGCCTCACATGCCGCCTTCGCCATTCTCGAAGCAGGAGGCAATGCCGTGGATGCAGGGGTTGCTGCTGGTATCGTTCTGGCTGTGGTTCAGTGCGATCTGGTCAACTTTGCCGGCGTCGCACCGATCATCTTGTATGACAGCAAGACTGCATCGGTTCACACGATAGCAGGACTGGGGCCATGGCCTCGGCGCACGGATGTGCAGGTGTTTCGACACGAGTACAGCGGCAGAATCCCACACGGGATCCTCCGCAGCGTCGTTCCCGGCGCGCCGTCAGCCTGGATCACGGCTCTGCGGCGCTTCGGAACTATGAGCTTCGGCGAAGTCGCATCCACTGCCATTAGGCTCGCCTGCGACGGTTTTCCGATGTACCCGTTGCTCGCCGATATGATTGCTCTTCATGAGAACGACTACAGGCGCTGGCCGTCGAATGCGTCCGTCTTCTTGCCGCAGGGGCGTCCTCCTCGGACGGGGGAGATTTTCGTCCAGCGGGACCTTGCAGGAACGCTTCAGTATCTTGCCGATGAAGAGCGCTCAGCTTCGTCGCGCGGCCGCGATGCGGGGTTGGAGGCCGCGCATGCGGCATTCTACCAGGGTGATATCGCGGCTACCATCGATCGTTTTTTCCGGCAGGAGGGCGGCTGGCTGCAGGCCGACGATCTGAAGAAGTTCACTGCACCGGTCGAGCCTGCAGTCACGGGCTCCTTTGCAGGCGTCGATCTGCATGTCTGCGGACCTTGGACACAGGGACCGGTCCTTTTGCAAGCCCTTGGTCTGCTCGATCCCGGCGATCTCCGCCAGTTGGAGCACAATTCCCCGCAATACATCCATACCGTGGTGGAGGCGCTCAAGCTGTCCTTTGCTGACCGGGAGCGCTATTACGGGGATCCACAGGCGATCCATGTGCCCCTCGGGATGTTGCTCTCGGATGAGAACCTAACGATCCGGCGTTCGATGATCGATTCTGACCGGGCCGCTCCTGGCCTTCCGGTCCCGTCAGGCTCCGGTACGCATTTGCAGGATTCGGCTTCTGCATCCGGAGAGCCGGGCCCCCCGGGCGATACGTCGTTCGTCTGTGTCGTGGATCGTCATGGCAATGCATTTGCCGCGACACCTAGCGATACATCCTATGACTCCGTCATGGTGCCCGGCACTGGGCTGTGCCCATCCTCACGCGGCTCTCAAGGATACACGGATCCGGCCCATCCCGGTTACATCATGCCCGGTCGGCGCCCGCGCCTCACGTGCAATCCGGCTCTTGCGATCAAGAAAGGCAAGTGGATCATGCCGTTTGGAACACCGGGCGGCGACGTGCAGTGTCAGGCCATGCTGCAGGTCATCCTCAACCGCGTCATCTTCGGGCACGACCTACAGGTTGCCGTCGAAGCCCCGCGCTTTGCCACATACAGCTTTCCGAACTCGTTCGATCCGCACGATTATTTCCCGGCCCGATTGGCTCTTGAGGGGCGTTTTCCCACATCGGTCGGAAACGACCTGCGGGCCAGGGGGCACGACGTTCATTCCTGGCCGGACTGGACATGGCTGGCGGGGGCAGTCTGCGCCGCGTCGACGGATCTCTTGACCGGAGTTCATGCTGGAGCCGCGGACCCCCGGCGGGCCTCCTATGCGGTTGGATGGTAGCTGACCGGGGCGCCTGCTCGGTCGTACGCCGTGTCCAAATAAATCATCCCGGCATCTTCCAAAGATGCCGGGATGAAACTCAGCTCAACCGTGCTGGGCTGCCGACGTTATTTGGCAGCGGGTGAGGTTTCGTCGACCCACAGATCCTCATAGTTCTGGAACGCAAGCTCCGTTGAGTTCGGCTGCAAGCCCTTGAGCCAAGGCTGATAAGCCATGACGGCCTTGTTGTAGTTGAAGAACCACATCGGAGCCTCTTCCTGAATGATTGTATTCGCTTTCTTCAGGTACTCGATCCTCTTGCCTGGATCGCGCTCGTCTCCCGCCTGGTCCAGCAACTTGTCGACTTCTGCGTTCTTGAACGCGGTGTAATTACAGGCCGACTGGGGAGTAGCCGAGTGGAAGCACTTCAGCGACCCAAGCGGATCGGGGCCAGACGTATTCGACCAGATGTAGGCCTGATACTCGCCCTTGCTGACGATGCCGGCAAGAACGGATCCTTCCACAGGCTTGATCTTCGCCTTGATCCCGACCTTCTCGAGCATCGGAATGACAGCCTCGACAATGGGGACACCCCAGCTCTCATTAGGGGTCGCCGTCCACTCGAACTCGAAGCCGCCGGAGTAGCCGGCGTCAGCAAGCAACCTCTTGGCTTTCTCTGGATCATACGCATACGGCTTCAAGGATTTGTCATAGGCTGGTGACGACAGGGGAAGCCAGCTCGTAGCCCGGTAGGCCTTATTCTTGTTGAGACGTTTGATGATGAGATCTGCGTCAATGGCGTGGTTGATCGCCTGTCGAACGCGCTTATCGGTAAAGGGCTTGAAATCGGGATTCATACCCATAATTCGGGTATAGACCTCCGGTACCTCGAGAATACCTTTCGAGAGCTCAGGATCGGCCTGATAGGCGACATATTGCGCCGGCCCGAGGATCGAGACGTCGATCTCCTTGTTGCGGAAAGCAACGTCGCGAGCCGATGCCTCACCCATGGTCGAGATCACGATCCTGTCGGCGTGAGGCTTGCCCGGTTTGTAGAACTTCTCCCAGCGCTCGGCGACAAGCCGGGATCCGGGAACATGCTCGACGAACTTGAAAGGTCCAAGACCGATCGGCTTGATCACAAAGGATTCCTTGGCCGCCTCATCGGCAGGATAGATGGATGTTGCCGCCGTCCTTAGATAAAAGCCGGGATCGACCCGCTCCGTGAGAGTTATCTGCAAGGTGTGGTCGTCGATCTTCTTGAGACCCGAAATTTCCTTGGCTTGTCCCTTCTCGACCTCGACGGCTCCCTTGATGATGCGGACGAAGCGCGCCCCCGGATATGCCTTGGCGCCATCCATGATGCGCGTGAACGACCAGATGATATCGTCGGCGGTCATCTTGCGACCGTGGTGGAAATAGGCGTCGTCCCGCAGCTTGTAGGTGTAGGTCAGTCCGTCCTCGGAGGCATCCACCGATTTGGCGAGTTCCAGAACCGGTTGGTTGTTGCTGGCATCCCAATTGTAGAGCGAGCGATGAATCGCCTTGGCATAGATCTCGTCCTGAGCGCGGTGCGATGTGTGAATGTCGAGGCTTGAAAAGCTTGAACCATAGGGTGCGGAGAAGCGGATTGTGCCTCCGTTGCGTGGTGTTTCAGCGTAAGCGTGAGTGCTGACTGCCAGAGCAAGTGCAGTTGAGATAGCTAATTTTGCGAGCAAATCAAATCCTCCCAGAATTTCAAAGCCGCAAGCGCAATAGGGATTTCGCTCGCAGAATGACAGCACACCAGTTGTCACGGCCGTTAGCACCGAAGCGCTCCCCTTGTGTCTCTTTGACAACTGGTAGATCCTGAACCTAGGATCATCCATTGAACCGTAAGGCCCTCAACCAGACTGTCAAGCTGTAGCTCCTGCCGGTGGAACTCAGGAAAAGGGTAGAGCCAAAAGGTGTCAGC
>JAJFBI010000645.1 GCA_020697385.1 Microvirga sp.
AGATCCGCGTGAAGCGGTTCGACGATTACGCGCCGGCGCTAGAGCGGGCCAAGGTCGTGATCGACACCGACCGCCGCAAGGACATGATCCTGCACGACGCCAAGGACCTCGCCTTCGCGCAGGGCCTCGAACTCGTCGAGGATGAAGGCCTTTTGGAAGAGGTGGCCGGCCTCGTGGAATGGCCTGTGGTGCTGATGGGCTCCTTTGATGAGGCGTTTCTCGATATCCCTCCGGAGGTGATCCGCACCACGATCCGGGCGAACCAGAAATGCTTCGTGCTGCACGACCCGAATACGGGCAAGCTTGCCAACAAATTCCTGCTCACTTCGAACCTCGTCGCCAGCGATGGCGGCAAGACAATTGTCGGCGGCAACGAGCGCGTGGTGCGCGCGCGCCTGTCCGATGCCAACTTCTTCTGGAAGACGGACCAGCAGGTAAAGCTGGAAGACCGGCTGGAGAAGCTGAAAGCCATCGTGTTCCACGAGAAGCTCGGCACGCAATACGAACGCGTGGAACGCATTGCGGCACTCGCCAAGGAACTCGCTCCCATCGTCGGCGCCGATCCTGAACTTGCGGAGCGCGCCGCCCGTCTCGCCAAGGCCGATCTCGTCACCGAGATGGTGGGCGAATTCCCTGAGCTGCAGGGCCTCATGGGCCGCTACTACGCGACGCTGCAGGGCGAGCACGCGTCGGTCGCAGCCGCCGTCGAGGAGCACTACAAGCCCCTCGGTCCCTCCGACCGCGTGCCAACCGATCCGGTCGCCGTTGCCGTGGCGCTCGCCGACAAGATCGACACCCTCGTGGGTTTCTGGGCCATCGACGAGAAGCCGACCGGATCGAAGGATCCTTACGCGCTCCGTCGTGCGGCTTTGGGTGTGATTAGGTTGGCGCTGGAGAACAATCTCAAGCTGCCGCTGATCTCTTTGCTCGCGAAGCCCTTTGCACGCGATGCAAAGGACGTTCTCTTCGAGGAGTTTATGCAGGCGAAGAAGCTCGTCGAAGCCATAGATGACAGTGCTCTTGCCGGACTCGTCAATCATCCGACACTTCCGGATCTCGAATCCATTTTCCGGCAGCGTCAGCTGGGGAATTCTGAAAGCCTCGCACGCATCATGTATGTGCGTGCGCTCGATCTTCTTTCCTTCTTCGCCGACCGCCTGAAGGTTTATCTCCGTGACCAGGGTGCGCGTCACGATCTCATCGATGCGGTGTTCGCGCTCGAAGGTCAGGACGACCTGCTCATGATCGTCCGCCGCGTTGAAGCGCTCGGCCGCTTCCTTGACACCGAGGACGGCAAAAATCTGCTCGCCGGCTATCGGCGTGCGGCCAATATCCTGCGGATTGAGGAGAAGAAGGACGGGCGGGCCTACGATGAGGCGCCCGATCTCCAGATCGTCAACGATCAGGGGCAGATTGAGGAGAAGGCGCTCGCCGTGGTTCTCGATGGTGCCAAGCGCGAAGCCGCTGCTGCCGTCGAGGCGGAGGATTTCGAGGGGGCCATGCGCGCCCTGTCGCGCCTGCGCCAACCCGTGGACGCGTTCTTCGACAAGGTGACGGTGAACGCGGAGGATCCGGCGCTTCGTGCGAACCGCCTGCGGCTCCTTAACAGCATCCGCGAGGCGACCCGCACGGTGGCCGACTTCTCCCGGATCGAGGGATAATCAAGCCTCGGCAAACCGCGAGGGTTGCGCCATGCGCATGGGGCAGCCCTCACAGGTTAATTCAGGTTAAGGTGTTGCTTGAGAGGCACAGCCAAGGCGCGCCCCAGGCCCTAGGTAGACGGCAACCGTTTCAATTCAGAAGACCGATGATGATTCGACGCCTCCTGATCGCCGCTCTCCTGAGCGTGCCGCTTGCTGCCTGCCAGACCGCCCAGCAGCCCGTCGCCACCATGGACGACGACAACTGGTATGTGGGCTCGATTCCGGATCAGCCGCACAACATCCCGCTGGTCGACCGCCGCAAGATGGACGCGAAATACGCCCGCCAGACGGTGGAGTACAAGGGCCCCGAGAAGCCGGGCTCCATCGTGGTCGATATCGATGAGCGCATGCTCTATCTCGTCCAGCCCGAGGGCAAGGCGATCCGCTACGGCGTCGGCGTCGGCAAGCAGGGCTTCTCCTGGCGCGGCGTCGCCTCGGTAGGCCGCAAGGGCGTCTGGCCCGCCTGGTCGCCCACCAAGACCATGGTCGGCATCAAGCCGGACCTCCCGCGCCACATGGAAGCCGGCCTCGACAACCCGCTCGGCGCCCGCGCCCTGTACCTGCACCAAAACGGCGCCGACACCCTGTTCCGCATCCACGGCACCAACGAGCCCTGGAGCATCGGCGAGCAGGTCTCCTCGGGCTGCGTGCGCATGCTCAACGAGGACGTGGCCGACCTCTACGAGCGCGTCCCCGTCGGCGCCACGGTCTACGTGAAGCGCAACGGGCGGTATCGGGTTTAAGGCAAGGCGGCCTTCAGGGCCGCCTTTTTCTTTGGGAATGACCTACTACGTCTATATGTTAGCCAGCAGTCGCCATGGGAAACTCTATGTGGGTGTCACGAACGATCTGGCGCGGCGTGTTTACGAGCATAAGACTAAAAGTATCAAAGGTTTCACGTCGCAATATGATGGGAACCGTCTCGTATGGTACGAGGCCTACGAACAGATTTCGGATGCCATTGCTCGTGAAAAGGAGCTCAAGAAGTGGCGCCGTGACTGGAAGATACGGCTCATTGAAGAGATGAACCCGGAGTGGGAGGATCTCCACCTCACCCTGAACCAGTGAAACACTGTCATTCCGGGGCGGCCTAAGGCCGAGCCCGGAATCCATAAACA
>JAJFBI010000069.1 GCA_020697385.1 Microvirga sp.
GTTCGCGCTGGGCGTCAAGCTCAAGGAGCTTACCACCTATTACCGCGTGTTCGACGTTGAGAGCCTGCGGCGCCTGCCGCTGAGGCGGGTCAAGGCCTCGGGCTACAGCTACGGCGTCCAGCTCGTTTACTACCTGCGGCGGGCCGGGATCGAGCTCCGCGAAGTGCCGATTCACTTCACCGACCGGACCCACGGCGCCTCGAAGATCCCGCGGATGCAGATTCTGCTCAGCGCGCTCGACCTGTTCAAGCTCGCTTCGAAACGCCTTCTCGTCTTCCGCAACCTCGATCCGGACACCTTCGCCCAGGATGCATGCGCGAATTGCGGCGACCGGGTCCTTGCGATGAAACATCGCGGCAGCCGTGACCGGGCGCTGCTCGAGCAACGCAGCGACAGCGCAGCCGCCTATCAGTGCACGAGCGTGGGCACCCGCAGCTACCCGCCCGTATACACCTGCCTCGCCTGCGGCCTCGAGCAGGTGCCGGCGAGCCTCATTCCGGACGACCTCGAGCAGCTCTATGAAAAGGTCTCGGACGAGAAATACCTGGAGAACATCGAAGCGCGGAAGCGGACCTTCGCCCGCGCCTTCGATAAGATCGCGCCGCATCTTCCGCGCAAGGAGAGCCCGCGGATGCTCGAGGTGGGTGCCTATTGTGGGCTGTTTATGAAGGAGGCGGCGCGGCGCGGCTGGGCCGCCGACGGGGTCGAGCCTTCTGGATGGGCGGCGCGGTACGCACGCGAGATCACGGGGGTTGCGGTGCACCAGGGCTTCCTTGGCCAGAACCGGACCAAGCTTCGGCCGCGATACGATGCGGTGGTGTCGTGGGACGTGCTCGAGCACGTGCGCGATCCCGTCGCCTTCCTGCGCGAATGCGCGACGTTCCTCGACCCGGGCGGGGTTCTGTGTTTCTCGACGCTCGACACGGACTCGTGGCCGCCGCGGCTGTTACGGCGCCGCTGGCCGTGGCTCATGGATATGCATGTGCAGTACTTCGACCGGCACGTTCTCGAGGACATGCTCTGCCGGGCTGGGTTCCGGCTCGTTCGGGCCGAGCCCTACACGCACTACGCTCGGCTCCGCTATGCGCTGAGGGGCGCCTTGCGCATATTACCGCCCGTGCTCGAGCGGCCACTCGCCGCGGCGGTTCGCCTCATTCCGCAGCAGATGATGGTCCCGGTCGCATTCGGGGACGTCAAGGTTTACGTCGCGCAGAAGCTGCCAAAGTCCTCGCCGAGATGCGAATGACGGCTGTGACCTCCGAGCTCAAACGAGGGGCACCCGTCCGGTCCGCGGGCCGGGCGCGGTTCTTCCTCTGGGTTCGGCTTGTGGTCGTCGTCGTCGTCTACGCAGTGATCTTCCAGGTGGGCGATCTCTCGCAAATCCTCCAGAGCCTGTCAGAGCGGACGGCCTGGGCATTCGGGACCGGCGTGTTGCTCCTCCTCGCTCAATCTGCGATCTGCGCCGAGCGCTGGCGCTTACTCGTGCCCCGTGGAAAGCCGCGGCCTGTCTTCAAGCTCAGCTTCTGGGCCTATCTCGAAGGCGCCTTCTTCAACCAAGCGCTCCCGTCCACGATCGGCGGGGATGCGATCCGGGTGCTGCGCTGGAGCTCGCCTCAGATGACCGCGGCCGAGGCCTTCGGCACGGTCCTTGTGGACCGGATCTCGGGGGCGATCGGAGCCGCGCTCCTGGCAGGCATGGCTGGCATGCTGCTCGTCCACCGAGACATTGGCGTCTACAGAAGCGCGGCGGTGCTTGCCCTTAGCGCCGCCGTCGTTATCGGCGGCTTGTGCTTCATCGCGCTCGTGCGATGGCCACCGCTGAAAGGCCTTCTGCGCCATGTTGATCGCATTCACCCCAGCATCCGGCAAGCACGCGGCGCGCTCGTGCTCGGCTGGAGGTTCTTGTTCTCCCTGGCTTATTCGGTGGCCGGACACTGCCTGGCTGGGGTCGCGGTCTACGCCCTCGCCCGAAGCTTGGAAGTGGATCTTGCGCTTTCCTTGGTCATCGGCATCACCGGTGTGGTGATCCTCATCTCGATGATCCCGATCTCGCTTGCGGGCTGGGGCCTGAGGGAGGCGAGCTTTCTGACGCTGCTCGGGCCGCTCGGCGTGACGAGCAACGATGCCGTCCTGATCGGCATCCTCTTCGGGCTCGTGGGGCTCGTCTCGGCGTTGCCCGGCGGGGCCTCGCTCCTGTTCGGCTGGGCGAAACGCCCAGAAGCCTCCTCCGGTGCTTGGCACTAATGCCGCTTCTTATGCGCTCCAGCGCGCCGGCAGATGTTGTGCGCGGTCTCCGTCGCTCGGTATGGCGCGAGGCCGAGGCTCCGCTCACACCGCTTTGTCGCCGCGGAAAGCTTTTCGCATATTGACACTCATATTAGGCGTGGCGGCGAGGCGAATCTGCTCGAACCTGCTCACTTCCCTTTCGCGATGCGAGCCGCTAAACGACCGCTTGGTCAAATAACACAAAGGGACGCCGATGTGCGGCATTGCGGGCATCATCGACAAGCGCGGCAGACTGGGCGGCGCGCAGCTCGGCAATCTCGCCAAGGAGGCAGCGGACCGAATGTCCTATCGCGGTCCCGACGACTCGGGGGTGTGGGTGTCGCCGGACGGGCGGTGCGCACTTGCTCATCGGCGCCTCTCGATTATCGACGTGAGCTCGGCCGGGCATCAGCCTATGGCCTCGGCGAGCCGGCGCACCTTCATCACCTTCAACGGCGAAATCTATAACTTCCTTGAGTTGAAGCGCGAGCTCGAGGACGAAGGCGTCGCTTTCCACTCGCACAGCGACACCGAGGTACTCATCGAGATGCTCGAGCGGCGGGGGCCTGAGGCGCTGCCGCGGCTTGATGCCATGTTCGCTTTTGGGCACTACGACATCGCCGCGCAGGTGCTGCTCCTTGCCCGCGACATCTTTGGGGAAAAACCGCTCTACTATGTGGATGATCCGGACTTCTTCGCCTTCGCCTCTGAGTTGCACGCGCTCGCCAACCTTCGGTGGTTCGACGCGCGAATCGACCGCTCGGCCATCGCGAGCTACCTCTGCTTCCAGTACGTGCCGACGCCGCAGACGATCTACGCCAGCGCGCGCAAGCTGCCGCCGGCCTCCTACCTGACGGTCGGTCCCGAGGGCGCGATCCAGGTTCGGCCTTACTACAGCTTCGACACCAGCGCCGCGGAGCACTCGACCCGCTCGATCGACGACCTTGCCGACGAGCTCGAGGCGATCCTCCTCACCTCACTGCGCCGGCGGCTGATCAGCGACGTGCCGCTCGGCGCTTTCCTGTCCGGCGGCGTTGATTCCTCGACCGTCGTCGCGCTCGTCACGAAGAAGCTCGGCATCCCGCTCCAGACCTTCTCGATCGGCTTCGCCGACCATTCCGACTCGGAGCATCTCGACGCTGCCGAGATCGCGCGGATGCTCGGGACCGATCACCGCGACCGCGTGCTGAGCGCGGACGCTATCAAGCTCGGCCACCACATCGGCACGGTGCTCGACGAGCCCAACGCCGACAGCTCCTGCCTCCCGACGTACCTCCTCAGCGGGTTCGCCCGAGAGCATGTCACGGTCGCCCTATCCGGCGACGGCGGCGACGAGATGTTCGGCGGCTACGGCCGCTATTTCGTCACGGTCGACGAGTGGGATCGCAAGCGCAGGGGCGACCAGTCCCTCGGCTGGTGGAAAGCTGGCGAGGTCTATTGGTCGAGCCGCATCCTGGTCTATCCCGACGACCAGCTCAAGGCGGCGCTCGGCGAAATCCCGGCCGAGCTCGCCAATCGTCTTGCCGGCATGCGCAGGGCGGTCGAGGAAGACCGGCGTCCCCTCTTGAACGTGCTGCGCGAGGCGGATGCGCGCAACTACATGCCGGGCGCGGTGCTCGCCAAGGTTGATCGAATGAGCATGCAGCACTCGCTGGAGGTCCGCGCGCCACTGATCGGCATCGAAGTGGCAGATTTCGCCAAGCGCCTCGCCGCGAGCGACTGCTACCGTCAGGGAAGCGGCAAGCTGATCCTGAAGCGGATCGCGTCGCGTTATCTGCCCGAGAGTTGGATGACCCGACCGAAGCGGGGCTTTGGCCTGCCGATGGACATGTGGAGCGCCGACAAGCTCCTGCCCATCACCCGTTCGCTCGTCCTCGGCAAGGACGCGCGCCTGCCAGAATGGCTGGACCGCGGGCTACTTGTCCGCTATCTCGACGCGGTCGAGCGCGACTTCAACTCGTACCGCGTGTGGTCGCTCTACATTCTCGAAAACTGGCTGCGCAGCCACCCGGCCGTGCCGGCGGAGGCCGCGACTGAAGAAGGCTCGCTCGCGATGGCGGGGTAGTTCGCTCGCCGACGGCACGGAGATGGCGGCCTGCGACTATTTCGAATGTGGCGCGCGCTTATATTAGTCATCCTCGCGTCGACCTAGCCGCGCGAGCAAGGCGGGGTCCCGACAGCGGCGGCCCGCTGCTTGCGCCAGGCTCCGTGTTCTTGAGAGGGGGCTGGTCTGCCGAACTCGCAGGTTCCGCGAGCGCGAGCGGACCGCTCAGTGCCTCGGCCTCTGACCGGGCCTCTTTGTACGCAAGCTCCGCTGCGTCCACCGCTCCGTCGAAATCGATTCGACCATGTTTGAGAACGACCGCGCGATTGCACGTCTTCTTGGCGTCCTCGATGTTGTGGGTCGCGAATACGAGAATGTGCGCCTGGCCGATCAGCTCGTTGATCCTCGCCTGCGCCTTCAGGCTGAAGGCCGCGTCCGCGGCTCCGACCTGCTCGTCCATCGCAAGGATCTCGGGAGAGATTACGGTCGAGATCGCGAAGGCCAACCGTACGATCATGCCGCTCGAGTAGGTCCGGATGGGAAAACGCAGGTACTCCCCGAGTTCGGAGAATGCCTCGATCTCAGGGATGCGCGAACGCGCCTCCTCGAAGCTCGCGCCCAGAAAAATGCTCCTCATCAGAATGTTCTCGTAGCCTGTGGCTTCCGGGTCCATGCCCATCTGGAGGTCGAGGAGCGCCGACACATGCCCCGTGATCTGAGCACGGCCGGAGGACGGCTCCAGGATGCCCGCCAAGACCTTGAGCAGCGTCGACTTTCCTGAACCGTTGCTGCCGAAGAGCGCGAGGCGATCGCCCGATCGGAGCGACAGGTTCACGCGATCCAATGCGCGGACGACCACGCGTGAGGTGTCGTCCGCCCGGATGGCGCCGCCAACCTTTTGCGCGATCGCCGTCTTTAGGGAGCGAGCGCTCGCCGAGTAGATTGGGTAGTCGACGCTCGCGTCGAAGAGTTCGATGCCGGTCATTCGAGATTCTCACAGCCAGTACACGACGCGCTCGCGAAATCGAGCATAAAATGGTATTGCGATTGCATACCCCACGACTGTGATGATGCCGATCATGACATAATGGTGCCCTTCCGGGACTTGACCGAGGAGCGGCGCGCGAAGGACCTCAAGAAGATTCGCAAATGGGTTGTAGTGGGTCAAAACGGTCAGTCGATCTCGGATTTGCTCCGGCCGGAACAAGATTGGCGTGAGGAAGAAGGCGAGCTGAACAACATTGGTGACGACCTGCGGTACGTCCCTGAAACGAGCGCTCAGAGTTCCAACGAGCAGCGCCACCCATACCATGTTCACGGCGAAGATCACGAGGCCGACAAAAAAGAGCAGGGTCGCCCAATTGATAGGGATGCCAAAGACGATCCAAAGAACCGGAACGAGAACGAAATTGTGCCCCGCAATGATCACATTGCGCAGGATGGTTCGGAATATAACGATCGCGCGAGGGCCAGGATAGGATTTTAGATAGACATCCGAGGTGATGAAGGCCAGTGGCAGCTCATTGATTGTCGTCGAGATGAGGGCCCAGACGATGAGGCCAACGCCGAGGTAAGGGAAGTAGCTGTCGATGCTTTGCCGCATAATCAGGGAGAACACCGTGCCGATGCCTAGAATAGTCGCGGCCATGCTGACGGTCAGCCAGAACTGTCCAATGCGCGACCTCCGATAGCGCTGCTTCACGTCCGTCCACGCCAGAATCCACCAGCGCCTCCACTCCTTGGCGGCGATGGCGAGGTCGTTGACCGCCAACTTGAGCCGCGGAGCCGGCCGGATGACGGGAGCGGGAAACGGGACATCCGTGGACATTTTTGAACTCTCAAATGCCTGGGTCGCGGCATGTGTAGGCCGCGTTCTCGCGCGCTACGACGGGCGGCAGGGCGCTCGCGGGCCCTCCGGCCCGTCGGGCGCTAATGCGCGATCGTCGAGCGCCGGTCAAGGCGGCTCATCTGTACTGCTCACGTGCTGTAATGATCTCGCATCCGGTGAAAAGGCGCAGATCGACGCGGCACTAACGAGGCGATGGCGCCTCAAAGGCGCCTCCAACCGCCTGCGGCATGATGTGATACCGCCGTCAGAGGCGTTGGTCCAGAGTGCGACCTGTCTCTCGATGCGTCTGAGCGAAATTCGGTTCAACATCGGCAATTAGGTCTTTGAGCTTTTCTTTTGTGACGTCGCGCACTATTGGACGGTCATTGTCAAGAAGAGAGGCGACGAAAGTTATCAGACGAGCTACGCTGCCGGGGGGGGCCGGCTTGTAGCGGACAGCAAGCAAGTTCGGCAGGCCGATCTCGATGATTGACTCGCCCTCGCCTACAAATTCCTCATACGGTTTCTCACCGGACGTGTCGAGCGGCGTGAGAAGAAGTGGCCAACGACCAGCGGCGTGCTCTTCTTCTACGGCGGATTTCGCGGCGCTTTCGTCCACATAGCAGGCGGGCTCAAAGCCGTTCCGCCGCAGGAATCGCTCGGCTACGTCCTGAAGAGAAACAAGGTGTTCGCGTGGGTCCAGCCGCGGGATCAGAATCACCCCGTGGGGCGGCAAGGTCGCAGCGGCAAGGCAAATCTGTCCCGATTCCTCAAGAGAGACGAAGTACCGCCTCGTCATGCTCGGCACCGCAAGCGGTTCGCGTCGGGCCAGTCTGTTTGCAAAGCTCTGGAGAAGTGAGCCGTTCGAGAAGGCCACGTTGGCGAAACGTGCGGAGGTGATCGCCGCTGCTCCCAGAGGAGCGATGTCCTGGTCGAACATGACATGTTCCATGACTCGTTTCGTGGCGCCCATCATCGAACTCGGATTCGCTGCCTTGTCGGTCGACACGGCAAAGTAGCGTCCGGCAAAGCGTCGCTCGGCAAGCCACCTGAGAAGGCGTGCTTGCTTGACAATATTCGTGTCAAACATCTGCAGAACTGAGAAAGCATCTTTCTCTGCGCGAACGTGTTTGATGGCGGCAAAATTTAGAACAAGGTCATAAGGTTCCTCAGAATGCAGAAAGAGACGCATAGTATTTGCGCCATAATCGAGGGCTAGCGCGCGGAAATCGAAAACTGTCGATGCACAGGAGCGAGCTCGAAAGCTGCGCACCAACTCAGTGAGCTCGTTCTCGTTGTGATCGATAAGGTGAAGCGCTGCGGGTTCAAGATCAGCGAGAAGCGCCGTGGTGCTCGAACCGATGGATCCGGCGGCTCCAATGCATAGCACGCGCCGTCCCTTCACGCGCGCTTCGATGCTTTCACGATTTGAAGATAGATCCGCGTCAAAAAGCGCGTGGGTGCGTCCGGTCGCGATACTCGAAAGCGGAGCCTCATGGGCGGTTCTCATGGCGAACTCTCATGGGAGGAGAATGGTGGAATTCACGAATCATAGGCAGAATGGTCCACTGCCGGATTGCCTTGTAGGCGCGCGGCTTCCGCCGCGTGCCATGCAGTTTCGAGCACCCCCTCGACACTGGTCGCGTGTTGCATCTCTGCGACGGAGAAGAAGTGAGTTGGGTCACCTATGGCGATATCGGGCGGCGCGTCGAACCCTGGCGGCACTTCCTCCTCGATCACCTCAATCGGGGGGTCGGCTCTAGTCGCCAGAAATTCGACCAAGTCGCGGACTCGGCGCCCGACCCCGCTGCACGCGTTGACGACTTCGCCCTGGCGCCGCCCCTCAACTAGATTCAAGATCAGGCGCACAAGGTCTCCAACAGCTACAAAGTCGCGAACTGCGTCCAGGCGCCCCATGTGTACGGCCGCGCGATGCATCCGAGCCCGCTGCGCTTTTTCCAGGAAGCTACCAATGACCTGATGCGGCGAGTTGGTGGTCCCCACGAGATTGAAGGGACGGACCAGGTTGTGGCGCAAGCCTCGTAGCGCCACGGAAGCAAGATACTGAGATGCTGCCAGTTTTGCGTGCCCGTAGGTTCCTATCGGACGGCAAGCATCACACTCCTTGATAGGCGAAGAGCTCGAACGGCGTCCGTACTCTGCTGCGCTGCCTAATGCCGTAAGAATCGCAGCAGGAGCATTAGCGAGGATCGCGTCCGCAAGCACCACGGTGGCGACGGTGTTGTCCCTGTAAAGCTCGAAAGCATTACCGAGTGTACGACCTGCGCAATGGATGACAGCATCCGGTCGGGATGCCGTCACTGCTGAGGCAACTGCCGCCTCGTCCGTCAACTCCACCTCAATCAGGTGATAGTCGACCTTCCCTACCGGCATTCTCCTGACGAAACCGATCACCTCGTGATGTCGGAGCTTCAACTCCGAAGCAATCACCGAGCCCAAATAGCCGACAGCGCCGGTCAGAACGATTCGCATTTCCCTGTCGTTCAATATGCTAAGCGCCTTCTACGAAAACGCCGTGGATCCTCCTGAAAATCCTTTGAGGCAGCCTCATAATGGTCGAACCTTCCAATATCTCGCCAATATGCGTCATCATCGGTATAACACAGGACAGAATGGCCGGCAGCTTGGGCGGCACGAAGTAAGTCTGGCATGTCCAATCGTCCATTGGCATCAGGTTCCGCCAAAGCTAAAATGCGCTTGGAAAGTGCGTAAACTCCAGTGCTGACATGATAATGCCTTGTCGGCTTCTCGATGTATTGTGTCAGGTTCTTCTTTACAGCGTCGAATGTCACTACGCCATAATCAACATATTCAACGATCCTCGCGCAAAAAATACTGCCGTACGCATCGGCGGCCTTGTGGACGTTTAACAAGTCTCTGAAGCTAATATTGGTGAGCGTATCGCCATTCATCACGATGAAATCATCGTCGAGATCCCCCAAAGTGCGAAGGGCGCCTGCCGTCCCAAGCGGCGCGTCCTCTACAATGTAGTCGATCTTCACGCCGTATCGGGAGCCGTTGCCAAGAAACCCCTGAAATAGCGGGGCCATGTGCCCGAGGCACATGCAGACCCGGTTGAAGCCCTCATCCTGCAACTGTGCCAAAACAACCTCAACGATAGGCTGATCGCCGAGCGGCAACAAAGGCTTCGGGACGGTGATCGTGAAGGGGCGGAGACGCGTGCCAAGCCCTCCGGCGAGGATCACAGCTTGCATAGATGCCTCTTGGCCGACGGATGGCCGTGTCGCTGTCGAAATGATCCAAGATTGAGAGGATCGCCTGGTAGGCGGCGAGACGTTGCCGTCGAGATGATGGCCGGATTGCCCGCCGTCGCCTCGCGACCCTCGTTTACGCTGACGGCCGCTTTCAACATAACTCAGATGATCTCCACGTCGGCGATTGTGCGCGTAATGCGCGCGACGTAGTCGGGCTGCGCCCAAATCAGCCGCTCTTTGCCGCCTCTGAAAATAGGCTCCCCGGGGTAAACAGCCTTGGGCGAAATGCCGAGCGGCGCATGTGAAGCGACTACGCTGGTTGCGGCGACTACCTTGGCTTTGCCGTAGTCTTGGCGATCTGGCGTGCGATCGCTCATTCCAGACCCTCTAAATCATCCCGATGCCGTTCTCCTTCCGCATGTTCGCTACCTC
>JAJFBI010000646.1 GCA_020697385.1 Microvirga sp.
CACCTGTTGAATCGAGAGGCGATTGCCAAGCTCAAGCCGGAGGCAATCGTGATCAATGCCGCCCGGGGCGGGGTCGTCGATGAAGAAGCGCTGGCGGAGGCGCTCGCGGAGGGACGGATTCGCGGCGCCGGGGTCGATGTCTTCCCCCATGAACCAGCCATTGCCAGCCCGCTCTTCGCTATGCCGTCGACAGTGGTCACACCCCACATCGGTGGTTCCAGCGCCGAGGCGCTAGCGGCCGTCGGCGAGGTGATCAGTGTCACGACGCTCGCGGCCTTGCGCGGCGAAGCAGTGCCAAATGCCGTCAACCTGCCGGCCGCGTCGCTTCACGCACCCGAATTGCAACGCCTGACGACTGCTTGCGGCGCCGCGGGCCGGCTTCTGGCTGTGCTCGAGCCGGATGTTCCGGACACGTTCGGCGTGACCGTGAGAGGGGTGGTCCCGGCGGACGTCGTGGAGCACGTCGTTGCGGCGGCACTGAGTGAAGCGCTGCAGCGCTGGACAAATCAGCGAGTCACACCGGTCAACGCGCTGTTGCTCGCCGACGAGCGCGGTATCCGGGTGCGCGTCGTCAGTGCCGATGCCGACCCTTCACGGTTGCCCGACTTCTCGTTCGAGGTCATCGGCGGCGAAGATGGACCGCTTTCCCACCATGTCACTGTTGTTTGGGACCGCCATGATGCCGCGATCATGGAGGTCGACGGATTTACGCTGAACAGCCCGCTGGCCGGCGACGTCCTGATTACTCATCACCGCGACCAGCCCGGCGTTATCGGAGCCGTCGGGACGATCCTGGCCCGTCACGACGTCAACATCGCGGGGATGCAAGTCGGCCGCCATCTTCCCCGGCGGGGAGGAGAAGCGATCATGGTGCTCAACGTCGACGATGTCATCCCCGCGGAAGCACTCGACGAGCTGAAAGGCATAGCCGGCATCGAAACCGCGTTCGTCGTTTCACTGCCCCAGACTTCACCCCAACGCACGCTGTTCCCGGTCGGGATTGGTGCGCGCCACTGAGTCTCGCTCCTCCCAAGCCCGATCCGCATGGCGCGCGAGGTCAAGGAGTGCATCGATAAAGACGTCTTTGGCCATTTGCACCGCGTGGCCCGCTTCCGGCACGTCCAGTAGATGCGCCCCATTGATCCTGTTCGCGAGCTCAACTGCGATCAGGCGTAACGCGGGGTGGCTCCGCCCGCCACTATAGAGTCCGACCGGAACCGTCCCGGCAAGCCTTGTCAGCGACGAGCTCGGGTACGAGCCGGCCAGCTGACCACGCGCAAACCGGGGTGCATACGCACAGAGTCGATCCCAGTCGGGCGTTCCCCGCAGACGCTCGACCGCGCGCTCGGCGCCGATCATCGCGAAGAAGGCTTCTGTCGCCGCCTCATCACCGATTTCCGCATGGTGATCCACGATCCACCTGCCACGCCGGTCCAGCTCCCGCACCGGCGGCTGCTCAGGGAGCAAATCGAGCAGCGGCGGCTCGATCAGGTGAAGACTACGCACGAGCTCTGGTTGCGTAATGGCCATCTCGAGCGCAATCAGGCCGCCATAGGAATGTCCGACGAGATGAAAGCAGGGGATTCCCATGGCGATCGGAACGTCCAGTAGAGCGCGGGCCTCGCCCGCAATCGAGAATCGAGTGTCCTCCGGAAAGTCCTCACCGAATCCCGGCCGGTCGATGACTACCGTGGGACGGCGCTTACCGATCAGAGCGCAGGGGGCACCCCACGATTCGATTCCATCGCCAAAGTCGCCGTGAACGAGCACGATCGGACTGGCGCTGCTTCGGTCTAGTGGCGCTGACCGGCTCATCGGCTAGCGGGCTCCCTCGTGATGATGCAGAGTGCGCTACAATAACCGACCGACTAGTCGGTCGGTTATACTCGCAGGCGAGTGATGACGAACGTCCAGGAACGAAGTCGAACCAGGCGACAGCGGGTGCTTGATGCCGCCCTCGAGGTCTTCACCGAGCATGGCTATGGGGATACCGCGATCGACGAGATCGCCCGCGCCTCCGAAACGTCCAAGGGTGGTCTCTACTTTCATTTCCCGAGCAAGCAAGCCCTGTTCCTCGCGCTCCTGGATGAAGCGAGTGCGGCACTCCTGCGACGCGTCGAAAACGCGATGGCGGCGGAGTCCGATCCACTTCAGCGAGGCGACGCCGCGCTGCGTGAAGTGTTGCACGCCTTCGCTGGTCATCGCCTCCTGGCGCGGCTGCTCCTCATCGAAGCGCTCGGAGCCGGGAAAGAATTCAACGCGAAGCTCAATAACCTGCACGCAGCGTTCGCCGCGCTCATCGCCGAGTGCCTCGATGCCGCGGTCGCCCAGGGGCAGATTCCCCCACTCGACACGTGGGTAGCGGCCCACGCCTGGTACGGGGCGATCAATCACGTGGTTCTGCGGTGGCTGTTGAACGGCGAACCGGCACGGCTGGAGGAGACCTATCCGGCTCTTCGCTCGCTGCTTCTCTACGGGGTAACCGGCGCGGCCGGGGAGCGAGTGAAATGACTGCCACGGCCAGCCTGGCACACCAGTCGACCAGGTGGGTCAGCGTCGACGAGGCGGTGACGCGTGCACGGCACCTCGGGCGGTCGGCGCTCTATTCCCGGGTTGAGCGGATGCCCTTTGCTCCGGACGCGATCGCGTTTCTGGATGCCAGCTCTGCGGCGCTCGGCTCCGGGATACTGTGGGAGCAACCCGGTGCGGGACTCGCGTTCGCGGGAGCCGGGATGGCATGGGAGACCCGTGCAGCAGGACCCGGTCGATTCGGTCAGGTTGCGGCGGCGCTGCGGGACGTGCAGGCGAGAG
>JAJFBI010000647.1 GCA_020697385.1 Microvirga sp.
AGTGAGGGGATGAGACAGACCAAGCACTCCTCTGGCCCACTGTGACCCGCACGATACAGCCAAAGCCCTGCAGATGCGGCATCATTGGCTTCTGTGGGCCTGTAGCTGCGGATTTCGCGGATCGTGAGCAGCCGTTTCACGCGATGGTGAGCGCTCATTTCATGGGATCGTGAGCAGGCATTTCACGCGATCATGAGCGGTCGCGTCGACCGATGGGGTGATGGAGTCAGGAGTTTGGGCCGCCGTCAAGAGGACGGGCTCTGGCACTCTGCTTTCTCATGCTTTCTCCGGTGAGTTGAAGGCGGTGAGCGTTGTGGACAAGACGATCCAGGATTGCGTCTCCGAGAGTGGGATCCCCAATCAGGTCATGCCATGCGTCCACGGGAACCTGGCTCGTGACGATGGTCGATGAGCGGCCGTGGCGGTCGTCGAGGATTTCCAGGAGATCGCGCCGCTCGGACCCGCTGAGCACCGACAAGCCCCAATCATCCAGGATCAGCACCTGCACGCGGCCGAGGGCCTTGAGCAGGCGGCCATAGCGGCCATCGCCGCGTGCGAGCGCCAGCGCCTCGAACAGGCGCGGCACGCGGTGATAGAGCACCGAGCGATTGTCCCGGCAGGCTTTGTGGCCGAGTGCGCAGGCGATCCAGCTTTTGCCCAGGCCGGCCGCCCCTGTGATCAGCAAGTTCTCATGCCGCTCGATCCACTCGCCGGCGATCAAGCGGGCAAAGACCGCGCGATCGATGCCGCGCGGGGTTCGCCAATCGACGTCCTCGACGCAGGCATTCTGGCGCAGCGCCGCAAACTTGAGCCGGGCGGTGAGACGCTTGGTGTCGCGCTCGGCCGCCTCGCGGTCGACCAGCAGCCCGATGCGCTCCTCAAAGGACAGAGCGTCGAGATCGGGCGATCGCCGCTGCTCCTCGAAGGCTTTGGCCATGCCGGTCAGGCCGAGCGCGATCAGGCGCTCATGGGTGGGATGGGTCAGCATCGGTTGGGTCTCCTGGTGGGGTCAGTGGAAATAGCCCTGGCCGCGGATGTTGCCGTGGCGCAGGGGTTCGTGGTCGGGCGTCTCGTCAAGGACAGCGCGGTCGAGGCCATTCTTGAGGATCGACCGGATCGAGGCGACGGAGCGCGCCTTGATGAGAATGCCGCGCCGGCAGGCGGCCTCGACGCGGGTGTCGCCGTAGCTCCTGGCCAGCGCCAGGATGCCGAGGCAAGTGCGGAAGCCCTGCTCGGGATGCGGCCGCTCAGCGATGACGGCCTCGAAGAAGGCCGCGACGGAGGGACCGACCCTCTCGCCGGCGGCGATCAGGCCCCTCGGGGTCCACTGGCCGTGGCGGCGATGAGCACTCGGCATATGGTCGGCGACGGTGGTGTGGCCGCGCCGGTTGGGCGCCCGGGCATGGCTGGCGACCCGCTGGCCGCTGTGGAAGATCTCGACCGTCGCCCCGGCGAGGCGCACGTCGACGAGGTCTTTGATCAGGCGGTAAGGCACGGAGTACCAGTGGCCGTCGACCTCGACATGATAGTCCGGCGCGACGCGGCAGCGCTTCCAGCGGGCGAAGACATAGGGCTCGTCCGGCAGCGCTCCCAGCCGGGGCCGGTCGATCTCGGCAAAGAGTTCGGCCCGGCTCGAGCCGAAGCCGCGCATCTGGCGGGCGTTGAGTTCGACAACCAGGCTGCGAATGGCGCGATTGAGCTCGGAAAGCGAGAAGAAGCGATGGTTGCGCAGCCGGGCCAGGATCCAGCGCTGGGCGATCTGGACCGCGACTTCAACTTTGGCCTTATCCTTCGGGCGTCTCGGCCGCGCTGCGAGAATGGCGGTGCCGTAATGCGCGGCCATCTCGGCATAGGTGCGGTTGAGGCCGGGATCGTAGCGGTCGGGATTGGTCACCGCCGCCTTGAGATTGTCGCAGATCACGAACTTCGGAACCCCGCCCAGAAAGGCGAAGAGGTTGGCGTGCACGGCAATCCAGTCCGGCAGGCTCTCGCTCGCGCAGGCCTCGGCATAGGTGTAGTTGGAGGCGCCCATCGCGGCGACGAACAGCTTCATGGGATGCGCTTCACCGGTGAGCGGATCGAAGACGTCGATGGTGTCGCCGGCAAAATCGACAAACACCTTCTCGCCGCCCATGTGGGTCTGGCGCATGGTCGGGCGGACGCGCCCCTTCCAGGCCTCAAAGGTGGTGCAGAACCAGGTGTAGCCGAAGCCATCGGGATGGGCGGCGCGATATTCCTCCCAGAGCAGCACGCGGGTGACGCCACGCCGGCGCAGCTCCTTCTCGACATAAACCCAGTCGGGGACCGGGCGCTGATCGGTCTGCGTTGGGGATGGCGCCGGGAACAGCAGGAGCTCGAGCGCCTCGTCATCGAGCCCGTCCGGCAGCGGTCAGCTCAGCCCTGCCAGACGGGCGCGGCGCAGATAGCCATGAACGACGCCATTGCTGACCCCCAGCGTGCGCGCGATGACGCGTTCGGTCAGGCCCTGTTGGTGTCTTAAACGAAGAACGTCTCGAATCCGGCGCATCGACAATCTCTGGGTGGGCATCGGGCCTCCTCGTGGTTGAACGAGGCATCCCGTAGCCGGTTGAGTTGTCGGCCGAAGCTCCCGGCACCTCGGAAAAGGTGCTCACGATCCTCTGAAATCGTTGCTCACGATGCCGCGAAATCGCTGCTCACGATCCCTTGAAATCCGTGCTCACGATGCGGTGAAATCGTTGCTCACGATCACGCGAAACGCGCAGTTTAGTGAGGCCGGAGGCGAAGCCCACCAAGTTGCGGTGACGGGGAGAGGCGGGTGGCCGGCCTCGT
>JAJFBI010000648.1 GCA_020697385.1 Microvirga sp.
CGCTCGAGAACTCGCCAAGCGGCTGTCTTTGGGCTTTGCCAAGTGGAAATCTTGAAGGACGCTGCCATAGGTCGACAGCGGCCGGGCGTCTCGTACGCGAACGTGCGTCGGATCATAGAAGGCTTGAAGCGAGGCGACAGCCGGGACCCGCCGGCAGGCGATCTCGATTTCGAAGCGTCCGCTCGCGACGTACTCGTTAGTTACGCCCTCGTCGGCCTCGACGTAGCCCATTCCCAGTGCCTGGCCCAACGTGTGCCCGTACATGGCGGAGGTGATCCGGCCGACTAGGCGACCGTCCCGCCACACCGGTTCGTTGTGAAAAAGCATCGCATCGGGGTGGTTCACGGCGAACTGGACGAGGCGCCGTCGCAGGCGGGAGCCGCGTGTCCCAATGAGGGTGTCCCGCCCGATGAAGTCCCGATTCTCGAAGGCAACTGCAAAGCCGAGGCCCGCTTCCAGCGGCGTGTCCTCATCGGTAATGTCGTGGCCCCAATGCCGATACGCCTTCTCCATTCGCAGCGAATTGAGGGCGTGGTATCCGGCGAGCCTCAGCCCATGCGGCCTGCCGGCCTCCATCAGCGTATCAAAGACGTTTTGCACGAACTCCGTTGGGATATAGAGCTCCCAACCGAGCTCGCCGACATAGGTGATCCGGCTCGCACGCAGCATCGCGTAGCCGAGCTCGATCTGCTGCGACGTGCCGAAGGGGAAGCGCTCGTTCGACAGATCGGCAGGAGTAATCTCTGAGAGCAGCGCGCGGGAGCGCGGGCCCATCAGGCCCAGCACGGCGTAGCCCGAGGTGACGTCTGTGGCGAATGCCCGCGCGCCTCCAATATGCCTCTTCAACCAAGCGAAGTCCCGCGTCTGGCATGCGGCGGACGTCACGATCAGGAACTCGAGCTCATCCGTCCGCGTGACGGTAAGGTCGGCTTCAATTCCGCCGCGCTTGTTCAGCCACTGCGTGTAGACGATCTTGCCGACCGGCATCTCGGCGATCCGATTCGCGCAGATGCGCTCGAGCACCGTCTCCGCGTCCGGACCCTGGAGCAGGAACTTCGCGAAGGAGCTCTGGTCGAAGAGAGCGGCAGCCTCTCTTGTAGCTCTGTGCTCGGCGGCCGAGTGCTCGAACCAGTTCTGCCGGGCATAGGAATACTCATAGACCGGCTCAGTTCCTGGCGGCGCATACCAGTTCGGGCGCTCCCATCCGGCAACTTCGCCGAAGCAGGCGCCACTCACAGCGAGACGATCGTGCAGGGCCGAGCGGCGCACGCCGCGCGCGGCTTCGACCTGCCGGAAGGGCCAGTGCATGGCGTAGAGAAGGCCGAGCCCCTCGACCGTTCGGTCGTGCAGATAGCGGGCATTGCTCTGGAATGGCATCATGCGGCGCACATCGACGTCCCACAGGTCCATCGGCGGGTGGCCATGGGCGATCCACTCTGCGAGCACGCGGCCCGCGCCGCCCGCCGACTGGATGCCGATCGAGTTGAAGCCTGCCGCGATGAAGAAGTTGCCTAGCTCGGGAGCTTCCCCAAGTAGGTAGCGGTCGTCCGGCGTGAAGCTTTCCGGCCCGTTGAACATCACCTGGAGCCCGTACTCCGCAAGGATCGGAACGCGGCGCATGGCTTTTTCGAGCTGCGGCTCGATGTGCTCGAGAGCGACCGGCAATTGGTCGAAGGAGAAATCTTCAGGAATGCCCCGATGGCCCCAAGGCCGCGCCACCGGCTCGAACCAGCCGATCAGCAGCTTGCCGGCGTCGTCCTTGAAGTAGTTCGCGTGGTCGGGGTCGCGGAGCACGGGGATGTCGGCGCCGAGCGCGGCGATCGGCTCGGTCACGACGTAGAAGTGCTCGGCCGCATGCAACGGAACGCTGACGCCGCAAAGCCGTCCAACCTCGCGCGACCACATGCCGGCGCAGTTGACTACATATTCGGCCTGCAGGTCGCCGTGCTGGGTGCGCACGCCGGTTGCGCGCCCGTTCTCTTGCAGGATCCCGGTCACCCTGGTGTTCTCAACGATCCGCGCGCCGCCGGCGCGGGCGCTCTTGGCGAGCGCCTGCGTCGTGTCGATCGGGTTGGTGCGGCCGTCCTTCGGCAGGTAGACCGCGCCGGCGAGGTCGTCGGTCGCCATCAGCGGCCAGAGCGACTTTGCCTCATCGGGCGTGATGACTTCCACCTCAAGCCCGAAGCAGCGCGCCATCGAGGCACCGCGCATCAGCTCCTCGACGCGTGCCTCGGTGATCGCGACGCTCAAGGAGCCGGTGCGGCGAAAGCCCGTCGCCTGACCTGTCTTGCGCTCAAGATCGGCGTAGAGTTCGGCGGTATACTGGGCAAGCCTAGTCAGGTTGTGCGTGGCGCGGAGCTGCCCAACGAGGCCCGCGGCGTGCCAAGTGGTGCCGCAAGTCAGCTGCTTGCGCTCGAGCAGCACGACATCCTTCCAGCCGAGCTCGACTAGATGGTAAGCGACGCTGCAGCCGACGATGCCGCCGCCGATGATGACCACCTGGGCCCGGGGCGGGAGCTCTTGGATAGGTGACATGGTCAGGGCTCCTTGAGATGAACCTTCACAGCGGCCGTGCGGCCGCACGAGGTCTGCGTCATTTTGATCAAAAAGCGGGCGCTGATGGGCATCAGCACTGCGCTGGGGGTTCCGATGAACTGGTTCTTCGAGAATACTGGCAACGCCGTCACTGGCGAACGCGCCGTGGTGGTGCGCAAGGGATCGCGCCGTTCGATGCGTTTCACAAATCTCGGCACCCGCGAAGAGCTTCTTTCGCCGAACTTACGAGGACCACTCGAACTCCTCCTCAG
>JAJFBI010000649.1 GCA_020697385.1 Microvirga sp.
CCCACGCCGCTGCAATATGTTGCGGTGGCGGCCGATCCCTGGCCCGGCGCCATGACGATCTGGCGCTCAGGGAACGGCGCAAGCTTTACGCCGCATCGCATCGTCGATCTGCCCGCTTTGATCGGGCGCACGAAGACCGCGTTTGCCCCGGGGCTGCTCTGGCGCTGGGACATGCGTGCAACGCTCGACGTGGAAATCTCGACCGGCGCATTGAGCTCCATCGACGATGAGGCGGCGCTGGCCGGGCGCAACCTGTTTGCCCTGCGCGGCCAGGATGGCCGCTGGGAAATTCTGTCCGCCGCGCGCGCCGAACTGATCGGGGAGCGCACCTATCGTCTGTCGCGCTTTCTGCGCGGACTTGCAGGCAGCGAGCCCGATGCCAACCGTTCTGTGGCGGCAGGCGCGCTGATCGTGAAACTCGACGAAGCGGTCGTGCCGCTCACCACAAGCCTGCAGGATCTCGGCCAGGGCTGGCGCTACAGGGTGGGGCCCTCGGGACGCGATCATGCGGATGCGTCCGTGGCGGAGATCGCCGCGACCGTGGGCCGCGAGGCGCTCAAGCCCTTGAGCCCCGTGCATGTGACAGCGCGGCGCGAGCAGGGCGGCATCCGCATCGCGTGGCTGCGCCGCACACGCCGCAACGGCGACGGCTGGGAAGCCGTGGATGTGCCGCTCTCCGAGGATATGGAGGCTTACGAGGTCGATGTCTTCAGGGATGGCCAGGTGGCAAGAAGGCTCACGAGTGCGCAGCCCTCCATCGTCTATACGCAAGCGCAGGAGATCGCCGATTTCGGCAGCGCTCAATCCACGCTTGCTCTCGGCATCGCCCAGATGAGCGCCGCTGCGGGGCGCGGCTTCGAGCGCAACGTTACGGTTTCCGTGCGCTGACATCCGCCACATCATGGCCGGGCTTGTCCCGGTCCTCCCGATTTTCTGAAACGTTGCGCTCTTCCCATCGAGATCACCGGCACAAGGCCGGTGATGACGTGAGAGGCGCATGATCGATCATTCGTTCCCTTGTCGGAGCACACCTTCCATGTCATCGACGCCCCATCTCGCCCTGCCTCTCATTGCCGCCGCGCAGGCGCAGAAGCATGTCACCCACAACGAGGCGCTCGCCTCCCTCGATGCTCTCGTGCAGCTTGCCGTGAAGGAGAGAAGCCGCACCGCGCCGCCGGCGGCTCCCGAGGAAGGTGACCGCTTCCTCGTCGGGGTGAATGCCACCGGGGCCTTCGCAGGTCACGAGGATCACATCGCCCTGTTCGATCTCGGCCTCTGGCGCTTCTTCGCGCCGCAGCCCGGATGGCGCGCTTACGTGGAGAGCGAGGACTTGGTTGTCGTCTTCAACGGAAGCGAATGGAAGACCTTCGGGGCCATTCCCGACGAGATCCACAACCTGGAGCGGCTCGGCATCGGCACAACAGCGGATGCTCTGAACAAGTTGTCCGCGAAGCTCAACGCAGCGCTCTTTGCGGCACTGACGACCCAGGAAGGCGGGAGCGGCGATCTGCGCTTCGTGCTCAACAAGGGCCAGGAGACGAACGTTCTCTCGCAGCTCTATCAGCGCGGCTTCAATGGGCGCGCGGAAACGGGTCTCATCGGCAGCGATGATTTTTCAATCCGCGTCTCCTCCGATGGAAGCCTCTGGCGCGATGCGCTCGTGATCGACCGGCGGACCGGAATCGCGTCGTTTCCCTCAGGGCTCACCAACGCGCCGGGTACCAACCTGCTGATCAATGCCACCTTTGGGGTGAACCAGCGCCGGTTCGCCGGTGGGGCTCTGGGGGAGGGTGTCTTCGGCTTCGACCGCTGGAAAGGCGGGCCGGGCGGCTGCGCCGTTACGCGCGCAACTGACGGCACCATCACACTTTCGGGCGTTATCGAACAGGTGATCGATGGCGCGCAGGCGGCGGCCGAGTTCGGTGCTCCCAATCTGGCAGGTGCAAAGCTGACCCTGTCCGTGGAGAATCCTTCCGCGCCGCTGTCGGTTTCCATCGGCTCGAAAGCCGCCACGATCCCGGCAGGCTCCGGCCGCCAGGCGGCAAGCGTCACGCTCGATGGCGGAGAAACTGGCAACATCACGCTGCGTCTGTCACCGGCCGCCGCCTGCTCCTTCCGCAACATCAAGCTGGAAGTGGGCGCTCAGGCAACGCCCTGGCGCGCCGCGCCACCCGACATCGAGGAGCAGCGCTGCCGCCGCTTCTTCCAGCGCCTCGCCACGACCGGCGGAGCGCCCGGAATTCTTGGATATGTCGCACAACGCGTCAGCCTGAACATCATCGATGCGGTGTGTGTCCTGCCTGTGCCCATGCGGGCCGATCCCACGCTTCTCACCAGCGGGTTTACGTGGGTGAATGCACCGCCCGTCGGCAACCAGGCCGGCTTCTTCAGCAACAGCAGCGCAGTCTGGTCCGCTTTGGCCGGAACCTTGACGGTGACGACCGCAACACCTGCAAGCGCCTCATGCGTTGTCCTGCGGCTCCGGGCCGGCTCCACGTTTTCGGCTGCGGCCGGCGGTGTCGGTAATCTCCATCTCGGGTCCGATGCGTTCATCGCGCTCGAGGCTGAACTGTGAGGGTGCTCATGAGCGCATCGCGTTTCGAAAAGGCCGTCGAGATCGTGCTGCAGCACGAGGGCGGCTTCGTCCATCATGCCCGAGATCCAGGCGGAGCAACCAAGTTCGGCATTACCCGCGAAACCCTATCCCGGGTCAGGGGACGTCCCGTCACCATTGAGGACGTGCGGGAACTGACCCGCGCGGAGGCCTTGGCGATCTACCGGTGGCTCTACTGGGACGCGGTGCGCGTCGTCGGACCGGTGACCCTGGAGGCGGCGTGGCAGGCCGAGCCCGCGGACACGATCCGCCGTCTCACCCGGGCCCGCCTCGGCTTTCTCGGCCGCCTCGCCACATGGCCCGTCTTCGGGCGCGGCTGGCGCAGGCGGGTTCTCGCCGTCGAGCAGGGGGCTCTGCGGCTTGCTTCTTCCCCACCCCCTCACTCCAGGAGCGTTTGACATGTTCGATACCAAGACCATTCTGGCCAGCCGCACTGTCTGGTCCAACCTGATCGGCCTTGCGGCCCTCGTCCTCGGGCTGTTCGGCTTCGACGGCTCGGCCCTCGCCACCGGGGCGGTCGAGGAGGCGCTGCTCCAGATCATCGCCGCCGGCAGCTTCATCGCCTCGACCCTGTTCCGGATCGTCGCCACGAAACAGATCCTGAACGGCACGGAATTTTAAGGGGATAGGGGCGGTTTATCCTTCCGTCATGGACCCTAGTTACATTCAGAATTCGTTCAGTGCGGCAAAGGCATGGTCACTTCATGCGTCTGGTTTGTCTGGTCATAGCGTTGTGGGGGGCGATGGGGGCGGCCTATGCGCAAAGCGCGTCGGCGGTCCTCAGGAACTGCCTTCCGCCGCGTGAGATGCAGGAAGCCGTGGCATCGAAGGGCGTCGTCACCCCGGCCTCCGCCGTGATGACGGCGCGCCGTCAGGTGCCGGGCTCAGACGTGGTTCGGGCGAGCCTCTGCCGCAACAGCGATGCTCTTGTCTATGTGATCATGGCCTTGCAAAAGGACGGTCGCATCGTGCAAGTGATGATCGACGGCTCTTCCGGGCGCGTAAGATCGGTGAAATAGGGAAGCCAGAACCGTGCGCCTACTCGTTGTCGAGGACGACAAAACCCTCAATAAGCAGATCGTGACTGCCCTCGAGCAGGCAGGCTATGCGGTGGACACCGCCATGGATGGCGAGGAGGGGCAGTTCCTCGGGGATACCGAACCCTACGACGCCATCATCCTCGATCTCGGCCTGCCGAAGGTTGACGGCGTTTCCGTGCTCACCGCCTGGCGCCGCGAGGGCCGCAAGACCCCGGTCATCATCCTGACCGCCCGCGATCGCTGGAGCGACAAGGTGCAGGGCTTCGATGCCGGCGCCGACCGGTCATCATCCTGACCGCCCGCGACCGCTGGAGCGACAAGGTGCAGGGCTTCGATGCCGGCGCCGACGATTACGTAACGAAACCGTTCCACATGGAGGAGTTGCTTGCCCGCGTGCGCGCCCTGCTGCGCCGCTCGGCCGGCCACGCCACGAGCGAGATCTCCTGCGGGCCCGTGAAGCTCGACACCCGCTCTGGCCGCGTCGCCGTCGACGGTAACCCGGTGAAGCTGACCTCGCACGAGTATAGGCTCCTGTCCTACCTCATGCACCACATGGGGCGCATCGTCTCGCGGGGCGAACTGACCGAGCACCTCTACGACCAGGACTTC
>JAJFBI010000650.1 GCA_020697385.1 Microvirga sp.
CGTCCCCGTCAGAGTGCGGATTCCGACGAAGTCGCCCGGGCATTTCGAGATGATGTCGCCCGGTATTCCGACATGATGCCGCCCGGGGATCCGATGCCTCGCTGGCTGGCAATTTTTTGCATTGGGGAGGGTCGGCCGTCAATCGTTGGATGACTTGGTTGTGCGTGCGCGTCGCAGGCTGTGCCCGGTGAGATTGATCCGGTGCGCGTTGTGGACGAGGCGGTCGAGGATAGCGTCGGCGTAGGTGGGATCGCCAATCAACTCGTGCCATTTGTCGACGGGGATTTGACTGGTAATGATCGTCGATCGGCGGCCGTAGCGCTCTTCGATAATCTCGAGCAGGTCGTGACGCGCGGCGGCATCGAGCGGTTCGAGCCCCCAGTCGTCGAGGATGAGCAACTGCACGCCGCCGAGCGACCGCTGGACGCGGGCATAGCGACCGTCGCCGCGTGCGAGCGCGAGATCGGCGAACAGCTTGGGAATGCGCTGGTAGAGGACGGAGCGATTGTCGCGACAGGCTTTCTGGCCGAGCGCCGAGGCGAGCCAACTCTTGCCGACGCCAGTCGGCCCGCACAGGATCAGGTTCTCGTGCGCATCGATCCAGCTGCCCTCGGAGAGCTTTTGGAACAGCGCGCGGTCGAGGCCACGCGCGGCGCGGTAATCGACATCCTCGATGGCGGCCTGATGACGCAGCCTGGCATAGCGCAGGCGGGCGTGCAGCCGCCGGTCACGGCGGTAGCTGGCCTCCTGGTCGAGCAGCAAAGCCAGCCATTCCGGATGGCTGAGCGCCGCGGCTTCACCGGATGCTTCGATCTCGCCGAAGGCCTTGGCCATGCCGGCAAGTCCGAGCTGATGAAGCAGGTCGAGTGTGGGATGGGTGAGCAAGGCTTGGTCTCCTATTGGTAGTAGCGCGAGCCGCGGATGTTGGGATGGATGATCGGCGCACCGTCCGGGGCCCGCTGCTGTGCGGCGTGTCGATCGAGCTTGTGGTCGAGAAAGGAGCGGACCGAGCCATAGGTGAGCGCGCCGATCTCGATGGCGTGCGCAGCGGCGGCTTCCAGCCTTGCGATGCCGAACGGCCGCGCCAGCCGCAAGATGCCGAGGCAGGATCGGAAGCCCTGCTCGGGATGCGGCCGCTGCTCCAGGATGAGATCGCAGAGCGCCGCGGTTGCCGGGCCGATGAGCGCGGCGTCCCTGCGGATGCGGCCGATGGTCCAGTCGGCGTATCGACGATGACTGGAGGGCATGTGGTCGGCGGCAGTCGTGTGCTTGCCGTTGCCGCTCGATCGCATGTGCACGGCGATCCGCTCGCCCTTGACGAAGATCTCCACGGTGCGGGCGGTGAGCCGCACCTCGACCTCGCTGCGCGCAAAGCGGTAGGGAACGCTGTAGAAGTGGCCCTCGACATCGACGTGATAGTCGATGCCGACACGGCGAACGCGCCATTCGGCGAAGATATAGGGCTCGCTCGGCAACGGCTTGAGCGCCGGCCGGTCGAGCTCTTCGAGCAGCTGCCGACGCGTGACGCCGAGCCGACGGATCGGCCGCGCCTCGTTGAGCCGCTGGAGCAGCTCGCCGATCGCCGCGTTCAGCTCGGCGAGGCTGTAGAACCGGCGATCGCGCAGACGCCCGATCAGCCAGCGCTCGACGATCAGCACGCAGGCTTCGACCTTGGCCTTGTCGCGCGGCTTGCGCGGCCTGGCCGGCAGCACAGCGGTGCCGTAGTGCGCCGCCATCTCAGCGTACGTTCGGTTGACCTGCGGCTCGTACAGGCACGCCTTGATGACGGCGACCTTGGCATTGTCGGGAACAATGAGACGCGGCACGCCGCCAATGGCTGCAAGGGCGCGCGTGTGGGCGCCGATCCAATCGCCAAGCGTTTGGGTCCAGGTCGCCTCGACATAGGTGAAGCTCGACGCGCCCATCACCGCGACGAAGATTTGCGCCTGGCGCACCTCGCCGGTCAGCCGGTCGACGATCACCGGCACCGTGTCGCCGGCGTAATCGACGAACAGCTTGTCGCCGCCCACGTGGGTCTGGCGCATCGTGACCGAGAGCTTGCCTTCCCAGATGCGGTACAGCTCGCAGAAGCGCGAATAGCGGTAGCCCTCCGGATCGCGCGCGATGTACTCGTCCCACAGGATCGACAGCGTGACGTGCTTGCGCTTGAGCTCGCGATGGATGCTCGCCCAGTCGGGCTCGACCTGACGCCGGTGGCCCTGCTTGGTGCCGGCATCGGGGAACAACCTCGGCTCGAGCGCGGCATCAGTCAGCTCGTCGGGCAGCGGCCAGCTCAGGCCGGCAGCCTGGAAGCGTCTGATCGTGGCGCGGACTGTCGATGCCGCCACTCCAATGCGGCGGGCGATCTCGCGGGTCGGTACGCCACCAACGAACTTCAACCGAAGCACTTCGCGCACCTGGCGCATGGTCGTTCTCTCTGCTGGCATCCATCCCTCCTTCGCAAAGTCGAAGGAGCGGACCTGAGTCGGCCAGCAGAGGCACCCGACCCCCGGGCGACATCATCCCGGAATGGCGGGCGACATCATCTCGGAACGGTGGGCGAGATCATCTCGGAATCGGTGGGCGGCATCATCCCGGAACGACGGGCGGCTTCGCTCGGAATCGGCACTCAAGGCCGAACTCGACGCCGCCGGTATCAGAAGCAAGCATCGTATCCGCCCGGACGGCACGGAATGCGGCAACCAGAGTTTCTCATTGGGAGCTCTATATCTCGTGCTCCAGAACCGGACTTACCGTGGGGAGGCGACCCACAAGGGTAACGCCTATCCGGGTGAGCACGAAG
>JAJFBI010000070.1 GCA_020697385.1 Microvirga sp.
CCAGGATCGTCCTCTCGTCCACCGTCGCCTCCTTCGAGCGGACCACGACCGCCGTCACCCCCTCGCCGAAATCCTTGTGCGGCACGCCGATCACGGCACTCTCGAACACGCCCGGGATGGCATTGATCTCGTCCTCGATTTCCTTCGGGTAGACGTTGAAGCCGCCGGTGATCACCAGGTCCTTGCCGCGCCCGAGGATGTACACGTAACCACGCTCATCCACCTTGCCGAGATCGCCTGTGATGAAGAAGCCGTCAGGGCGGAACTCGGAGGCGGTCTTCTCCGGCATGCGCCAGTAGCCCTTGAACACGTTCGGACCCTTTACCTCGATCATGCCGATCTCGCCGAGGGGCAGATCCTCCCCCGTCTCTGGGTTGGTGATGCGCACCGACACGCCCGGCAGCGGCAGACCAACCGCACCCGGCACCCTGTCGCCGTCATACGGATTAGAGGTGTTCATGTTTGTCTCGGTCATGCCATACCGCTCCAGGATGGCGTGACCGGTGCGGGCGCTCCACTCACGGTGGGTCTCAGCCAGCAGAGGCGCTGAACCCGACACGAACAGCCGCATCCCGGAGGTCGCCTCCTTGGTGAGACCGGGATGCTGCAGCAGACGCACGTAGAAGGTGGGTACTCCCATCAGCGCCGTGGCACTCGGCATGAGCCCGATGACCTCATCGGTATCGAACTTTGGCAGGAAGATCATTGACGCACTGGAGAGCAGGATGACGTTGCTGGCCACGAACAGCCCATGGGTGTGGTAGATCGGCAGGGCATGGATCAGCACGTCCTCGGCCGTGAAGCCCCAAGCCTCGATCAGAGTCAGGGCATTCGAGATGAGATTGTCATGGGCAAGCATGGCACCCTTGGAGCGACCGGTCGTCCCAGAGGTATAAAGGATGGCAGCCAGGTCATCGCCCGCTCGCTGCACGGTGTCGAATGTCTCAGGGGCATCCGCGACGGCATCCATCAGCGAGCCCTGCCCTTTCGCGTCGAGCGCTTCGACCGACGCTCCTACCTTCGCGGCCAGTTGCTCGATCCCTCCCCGCTTGGCGGGATCGCAGACCACCAGGGAAGGCTCGGCATCGCCGATGAAGTACTCCAGCTCCGCCAGCGTGTAGGCGGTGTTGAGGGGAAGGTAGACGGCGCCGGCCCGGACGGTGGCAAGATACAGGACCAAAGCCGGCACCGACTTCTCGACCTGGACGGCAACCCGGTCACCAGGCTTGACGCCGCGGGCGGCGAGCACGTTGGCCAATCGGCCGGACAGCGCGATCAGGTCGGCATAGCTGATCGTCTCACCGTCCGGTGTCGTGATGGCTGTCTTCGCTGGATCGGTGATCGAGCGTTCCAGCTGATCGAACAGGTTCGCGTTCATGGCATGGGCTCCGGTACGGAGGTCAAGGATGGATCCGGCAAAGACATCGTGGACTGTTGCGGTTATGACAGGCTCTGGCCAATGGCGGCTGAAGCAGCCAGTGCGCGTCGGTCGTCGCCCCAGCGGCCAACCACCTGGACACCGACCGGCATTCCCGTGGGCCCGGTCAAGCCCGGTACGGAGATGCAAGGCACTCCCAAGGCCGTCCACATCCGGTTAAAGACAGGATCGCCGGTTGCTCCCAATCCCTCCGGCGCCTCTCCGGGCGCGCTCGGCGTGAGCAGCACATCGAGCCCGTCCAGCACCTCGCCGAAGCTGGCGCGAGCCTCCGCTATCAGCGCCCTGGCAGCATCGTAGTCCTCGAGCGCGATGAGCGCGCCAGCCTCCAGAAGTTCACGCAGCTTCGCGCTGAGACGGTCGGATGCCGTCAGCATCTCCGGCGCATGGGACCGAGCTGCCTCGAAGGCCATGATCGTCTTCTGGGCCTCCAGCAGGCCGCGCCACCGTTCGGGAAGGGCAACCTCACGGACCTCGAGCCCAGCTGCACGCAGCCGCACCGCGGCCTCATCGAGAGCCGTAGCCGTGGCAGGTTCTGCGATCTCCCACTCATGCGTCCGGGTCAGGCCAATACGCGGGCGGAATGCCTCATCGGCGATGCGCAGGTCTGGACGACCCGCAATGACGGAAGCAAAAAAAGCGGCGTCCCCGACTGTCGTGGCAAAAACCCCAATCGTGTCGAGGCTGTCCGCGAATGGGCGCACGCCGGTGCGGTCGATCAGGCCAAAGGTCGGCTTGTAGCCGACGCAGCCGCAGAAGCTGGCCGGCCGGATAATGGACCCGGCCGTCTGCGTGCCGAAGGCCAATGGCACCATGCCACTGGCCACCGCCGCTGCGGAGCCTGAGGAGGAGCCGCCGGGTGTCCGGTTTGGGTCATGCGGATTGCGGGTCTTACCCGGCTGGAAGTAGGCGAACTCTGTGGTCACCGTCTTGCCGAGGATCAGAGCACCCGCATGCCGTGCCAGGGTCACACAGGCCGCATCGCGCGGCGGCCGGAATGTCTCATAGAGCGACGAGCCGTACCCCGTGGGCATGTCCGCCGTGTCGATGATGTCCTTGACGCCGACGGGGATCCCCTTCAGGGGACCGGAGCCGAATTGGTCCAGGTGCCGCGCCATCTTCAGGGCAGCATCCATGTCAAGATGCTGCCATGCCTGTACGAGCGGCTCGCGCTCACCAATGCGGTCCAGGCAAGCGCGGACCAGAGCCTCGCTGGTGAGGCTACCATCACCAATGCGCTGCGCGGCTTCAAGGGCAGTGAGACGTCCTGTCATTTGCACCAGTCCTCAATGATCCGGCTATAGGCCTCGATCGCCTGGTCAATGCGCGAGATGAGGCAGTACTCGTCCGTCTGGTGCGCCATGGCCGCTTCTCCAGGACCAAGAATGACGGTCGGCAGGTTGCCCATGGCCAGGGTCAGGGCCGATGCGTCAGTGAAGTAGGTTGCTCCCTGCGGCGCCGGCATCTCCCCTAGGAGCGGCGCCATGATCTCGAAGACCCGCTGGATCCATGGATCGCTGGGATCAGTCCAGACGGCTGGCACGTCGATGATCGTTGAGATCTTCATCTCGTCGCCCAGAAAGCTCCCGACCATCTTGCGCACGGCGGCATGCGCCTGGCCCGGCACCGTGCGGATATCGAGGCTCACCTCGGCACGGTCGGGAACCGAGTTGGTGTTCAAACCGCCGTGGAAGGTACCGATGTTCAATGTCGGCCCGCCCAATACCGCATGCCGCTGCACGTTGAAGTCGAAGTCCGTCAGCCTCACGACCGCATGCGCTGCCTTGATGACAGCGTTCTCCCCCTTCTCCGGCATGGAGCCATGCGCGGTCACGCCGCGTGCGTTTGCTTTCAGCCACAGGGCTCCTTTATGGCCGATAAACGGGGTGTTGGAAGTCGGCTCGGCGACAATCAGGGCACCGGCAGCCCCCAGAAGCCCCTTTTGCCGGCACAGATGGTAGGCTCCTTCCGATCCGGTCTCCTCACCGGCGGTGATGATCAGCACGGCACCGGGGCCCTGCTCCAGCGCGGCACGGTGGGCGATGCAGGCCTCGACAAAGGCCGCAACGCCGCCCTTCATGTCGCTCGAGCCGCGACCATACACCCGATCGCCCTCGATATCGCCACCGAATGGGTCGACCGTCCATGGCTGCGAGCCAAGCGGCACCGTGTCCAGGTGACCGGTAAAGGCAAGCGGCAAGGCATCCCGGCCGCCGATGCGCGCAATTAGGTTCGTGCGCCCCTCCCCGAACGGGATTGCCGTGACTGTGAAGCCATTCTCCTCAAGCCGCCTTGCCACGAGAGCTGCGCACTGAGCCTCATTGCCGGGAGGGTTGATGGTGTTCTGGCGGATCAGCGCCTGCGTAAGCGCGACGGCGGGTGAGTGGGTCATCGGCCTCACTTTCTGAGGGGTCTGCAGGAACGAGCCCACCAGAGGGCGGCTGGTCCTGAAGGGGCACGGGTGGGATGCTAACTGCGTGTCGGCTGCGGCACCAGAGACAGTTGGGGCGGGAAAAGATCTGTGTCCAATGGTGCTGGGGTGGTATAGTCGCGGAATATTTTTTAAGTTGTTCTTCGCGAACGCGCCAGCTCGACACTGGGATCAGAGGAGAGGAGTTACTCAAAACCCTCTGGCCTCCTTGCTGTGAACGCCATTGGCTTCGCCAAGCGCGGACTGCTGGGCAGAACCTCCGGGATCGAACTCAGCGCTCTGCCACCCCCTGATCACTGCATAATGTCGGCCATCGCCTGATCGAGAACCTGCAGAAGCAGATCCGCATGCTCGCGCTCGAAGATCATCGAGGGTCGAAGCTTGATGACGTTGTCATAAGGGCCATCCGTGCCCATGAGCACACCAAGCTCCTTTGCCCTGTTGGATATCCTAGACGCCATGTCGCCTGCGTGCTCCTTTGTTGATCGATCCCGCACGATCTCGATTCCGAGAAACAGGCCACGGCCGCGTACGTCGCCTATGGCCGGGTACTTCGCCTGAAGAGCCATCATGCCCTCAAGGAGATAGGCGCCCTGCTCGGAAGCGTTGGCAAGCAGGTCCTCCTGCTCAAGGGTTTCAAGAACCGCAAGGCCCGCGGCACAGGAGACGGGATTTCCGCCGAAGGTGTTGAAGTACTCCATGCCATTGGCGAAGGCGTCCGCGATTTCCCGACGGACTGCAACCACCGCAAGAGGATGGCCATTACCGATGGGCTTGCCCATCGTGACGATATCTGGAACCACACCATGTTCCTCGAAAGCCCACATGGAGCTTCCAACACGGCCAAACCCGACCTGCACCTCGTCAGCGATCACGACGCCCCCAGTACGGCGAACATGGGCATGGACCTCCTTCAGGTATCCCGGAGGAAGAAAGATCTGGCCCGCTACACTCGGGATCGTCTCGGCGATGAAAGCCGCCGGAGCATGACCTGCCGAGACAAGACCGGAAATGATTCTTCCTGCTTCGTCGGCATACTGCCGCCCGATGTTTTCCGGCGTCCCCTCAATGGAAGCCCGATAAAGTTCAGGGATCGGCAACTCATGGGTGAAAACAGGGCGCCCAAGACCTCCTTTTCTCTTGTACTTGTAGGGGCTGACGTCGATCAGGGCTTGCGTATGGCCATGGTAGGCCCAGTCGAGCACCAGCACGTCGCTGCGGCCCGTGACGGTTCGCGCCATGCGCAGAGCCAAATCATTGGCCTCACTTCCCGTACAGACGACGAAAAACGTGTCGAGCTCCTTCGGCAGTGTTTTCGCCAGCCTCTCGGTATAGTCGATGATGCTATCGTGAAGATAACGCGTGTTGGTATTGAGGATCGCTGCTTGATCGGCAATCGCCTTCACCACATTCGGATGGCAGTGTCCGAGATGGGCGACGTTGTTATAGCAGTCGAGATAGGCGCGGCCTGAATCATCGAAGAGCCAGACACCCTCGCCTCGCACCATTTTGAGAGGAGTGCGGTAAGACATGCTGACATTGCGACCCAGCCGCTCGCGCCTCCTTTCGACCAATTCCTCCCTCGTGCGGCCGCTCGTCAGGACGGTTTCGGGCGCCAGCCCTGCGAAGTCGTAGGGACGGGGGTAAAGGTCTTCCCAAACCGAGACAAATGTCTCTTCACCTACGCCGGGTATGATGCTGACATCCTCATAGGGCACCGTGGTCAGTTGCAGGTGGACATGGGGCACCCAGCCGCCGTTTTCCGCATAATCGCCAAGCCGGGCCACGAAGCTACCGGCATCGAGCCGCTCCCCGACGCGGCGCTCCCGGATTGAGGCATGGTCGAGATGCCCCCACAGGGTCCAGAAGCGCAGGCCAGGCTCCGGTTCGTGCTCGAGTAGAATGAGCCCGCCATAATCCTGTGGCTCCGGGTTAATCGTGGCCGCAACGACCGTCGCCGCTAGGGGCGTGAACATCTCGGTTCCCGCCGGCGCGAAGATATCGAGGCCGAGATGCACGTTGCGGCGCTTGCCTGCTGCCAACACCGATTCGAAGAACGGCGCAGTGTAGATGACGCGCCGCTCCCCCCACGGGCCTAGGCCAAGGGTGAACCCGAGCTGTCGCTCGAGCTCGGCATAGGCGCGGTCAGCGCCAGCATTGTCCTGGGCAGCGCTTGCAGCGGCTAACGGCTCGTCAAGGCTGCCGAGATTCAGGACATGCTTTGCCTGGCGCGCCGGGTGTGGGTTCATGAGGGGCGCCAAGCTCCGGCGATTGGCAGAGAGCCACTCCCGGATGCGACGGGCTCCCGGGGCAGCCTCAAGCCCACAGGACTGACGCAGGATGCCCGTTGCGATGCGATGATCGATCAGCGAGAGCTTTCGCAGCAGATCCCATGCAGGCTTCTCGCTGACGAAGAGGTAGGGGTCGTCTGCAGCGCCCACGCGGCGGGCTGCCGACATGGTGACACTGATGGCGAGCCGGGCCCTGATCAGATCCAGGATCACGGCAAACTCCGCGTCCTGAAGCGGATATTCTGCATGGTAGCCGGCGACGATCCGGGCCGCCGCCTCAATGGGGCTGACCTCATCAAGCATTGCATAGGTGCAAGCGACGGCGAGCTCGGCGACTATGGGAGAATGCACGGCATCGCCGAAATCAATGAGGCCGTTCACGCGTCCGTCAGCGACAAGGATATTCCAGTCGTTGGCGTCGTTATGGATGACTCCGCAGCGCAGGTGCTTCAGAGCCGGCGCGACACGGGCATCGTAGACGTCGAGAGCATTCTCCACGAGGCGACGCTGCTCGGGATCGGTGATGGCATGCAGGCGCTCGCGCGAAAGGGGCGTCGTGCGGATCTCCCAGTCGAAGGAGCGGTGCGCACCCGGGTGGCCAAAGCTGGCAAGTGCGCGATCGAGCTGCCCGAGGAGCCTCCCGAGCCCATGTAGGATCTCCGGTGTCTTTCCCTCATCGGCGAGCGGGCGCCCTGGAAGATAGGAGACAAGACGCACGGCGTGCCGCCCCGACGCGCTCTCGATCAGGGCGAAATCCCTTCCATCCGCTGTGTGCAGGATGCGCGGGACAGCTAGACTCGGATCGCTGCTCTCCAGGTGGCGCAGGAGAGAGGTCTGAAACTCAATGGCTGAGAGAGGCTCTGCGGCGTTCATGATCTTGAACGTCAACTTCTGCCCGTCTGCTGCCTCGAGAAGGAAATTCTGGTCCCGCTCGCTCGGCAGAGGGGTCAACTCACCCTCGATGCCAAAGTGCGCACGCAGATGCCTGTGCGCGTCAGTGCTTGAAAAGGCGGGGCGAGGGTTGTTGAGAATGGTCATGGCAGCATTCCGAGTTTGTGGTTTGCATAGAGTTTGGCATCGACGGAGCGGCGGGTACACTAGCCAATAAGACGGTTAGGCCGCCCTTTCGGCGGCTCGACCATCAATCACCTCCAGTCAGGCAAGCTTCTCATCCTTGAGAACAATCGCCGTCGTGACGTCTGCTATGTCCGACATGAGAGCGATTTCGTCCCGAGAGTCGTTGAGACCTGACATGGCAGCAGCCTCTATCTCGACCACAAGATCCAGGTCGCCGAAGACTGAAAAGCACCGGCGCACGGCCGGAAGGGCCGTGATACGGGAAACGGTCTCCCGTGCCGGCGTTCGCCTCAGTCGGATCATGAGCAAAGCCCGGACCGCCTCCCCTCCCCGATGGTTCGGCTGCACATCCGCCTTATACCCGAGGATGATGCCCTCGGCCTCCATACGGGCGATCCGCTCGCGGACGGAGCTGCGCGCCAGCCCAACCTTGCCAGCAAGTGTCTTGAGGGGGAGCCGGGCATTCTGCTGAAGAAGGCGCAGGATCTGGAGGTTCTTTTCGTCCATGTAGCGGCAGGCCTAGAACTGTTACGGGCGAAAGATGTTGGTAAGTCTAAAAGTTAGGTTAAACAGTCAATCGTGCATACCCTACCACAGGCGCAGAATACTCACGAAACAGGCTTGAAGCGACCGCGGATACCAGCTCCCTGAGAATACCTTTCGAGCTTGAACGGGGAACCCGCGCCAAAATCCGCTAGTGGCAGGACGTGCCGGGGGCCAAACTCCAGCACGTGAAGCAGGGTCCTATCCTGGTGCTGGACAACCTGCGCCCGCACCACGCCACCGAGGTGCGGGAACTGCTCGATCAAGCCGGCACCGGACTGGTGTACCTGACGCGCTATTCGCCCGAGTTCAACCCGGTCGAGCACGCGTGGCCCGCAGCCTCGAAGCCCTGGAGGCGGAACTCAAATTAGCCGTCAACATCATCACCGCACAGGGTTCCCGAGGCTGGATCAGGTATGCCGGCTATGCTCTGCACTCATCTGCAACTCGCTTTAGCAGAATGACTAGACCACTTCGCCCATGTCACCTCAGATTATTTCTGAGCCAAGGCGGAGATCCATCGCTTGTGACACCAGTGCAGGCCGCCTCGACACAAGCCGCGAGGCTTCCGAAGTGGAAGTTCCTTCCCGTGAGACCCGGGCCGTAGTGGGCATACTTGCCGGAATTGGTCATGATCGTTTCAGCCGTCGGAGGAACGACTGGCTCGGTGATCATGCACCAGCAGGTATCCGTGACGAACTGAACGCCGAATCGCTCGAGCTCCGACAGAATCCCGGCTTCCCGTACTTTGTCATGCGTGGCACGCCCGCAGGTCACGACGACCGTTACGTCCTTATCCTTCGTTCGGCCGCGGCAGAGGGCGGCTAGCTTTTCGCATTCGCTAAAGGAGAAATGCGGATTGCCGAGCGATACGAGATCGACCGATAAACTGGGGGCGCTGTCAAGCTCGCGCCAGCCCTGGAGCAGATCCTCAATGGAAATCTCGACAGTCGGAACGCTTGTCCCGCCGGTTGCATCGTTCAATGTCACTGCCTCGGGTGTCACGTCTAGAATGTGGAACATGGGCGCGCTTGAGGTGGTCGCAAATGCAGCCCCAAAGGCCTTCAGGTCATCCTGTGAGGGCGCAGCCTGTTCGAGCCCGGTCAGGACAGGAATCCGGTTCGCGGCCACGAGACCGACATGATAGCCGAGCAGCGGGTAGAACGCGTCATCGAAACCTTCGAGCTTCGGCACGTTGATCTGGAGAGCCGCCCTCCGGCCGCTCTCAACATGACATCCGGCTAATGGTGCCCGGCCCGTGAGCGCAACGCAGATGTCGAGAAAATCAGGATATTTCATCGTCCGCGCGCCGAGCACGCTGTTGGCATAGACGACGGCGTTGGATTCTGCCCAGACGATCTGCTCGCCTTTCTCTGGGGCAGAATCGAGAAGGTAAGGTGCGCAAGTGAAGGTGGGTTGTGCGCCCATATCGATATACGCGTCACCCAACTGGCTCGCCGGCTCTCCAAAGGCTGGATCGATGCCCTGTGCGCGCCAGCGGCGGTGATCGACGGAGATGGAATTTAGCGTCGTCGGCACGGCAACCCTCCCGCCCCAATCCCGCAACTGCTGCGCGAATCTCAGCGACCCTTGACCGGTATAGACGCAGCCATCGATATGCGCCCGCGTGACGTCGATCAGCTGACTGGCGCCTTGCAGGTGAGCCATGCGTAGAATGACCTTCATGGCTACCTGCGCGGCCTTACCGTAGGTGCCATCCAGATATGCCTGATCCGCTTGGCTCAGTTTGATATCAGAAACAGTGCTGCCCGGCTCTCCCCCGGCAAGCGGGAGCCCGCGCAGTGCATCAGGATCGGCGCCGCATATGACGCGATTTCCGTCAACACGCGCATAGCGTGCTTTGGCTACCTGACGGAAATGCCTTGAGTTGAGTAAGACGGCGGGAATGGATTTCCCAAAGACTTCTTCCGCGATCACAACGCCGAGGGTAAGG
>JAJFBI010000651.1 GCA_020697385.1 Microvirga sp.
TGGTTTTCAACCGGCGCTTAGAGATGCGCCCAAACCGTCATGTCGCATCGCCAAAAAGAACCCCGCCCGGAAGGGGTCTCGTACCGATCAATCGTGCGCCGACGATGGGCTCAAACCCTCAAGGCGAGTTTAGCGCCGGCTGCCCACGACGGCAATGGCGCCAAGGGTGCGCAAGCCAATCGAATTTTACGGGGCAGCGGTCACCTAGCCCTTAGTGACGATCGGAGCGGCCATCGGGGCCGGGGGAGGAGCTTTGCCTTTTCCTACAGCGCAAGCGCCGACGCTTAACAGCGCGAGCGCGGTGAGTACAACAGCGGTTCTTTTCATTTCGAGACCCTCAGGTTGATAGCCTGAGCACGCTACGGAGGCCGCTGAGCCGCAACTAGTGCTAAAAAGCCACGGTAACGAAAGAGGCTAAGTTCGCCCCCGTTTATGAGAGACCAAAGTTAACTTGCCCTTCGGAATTCATCCTGACGTCTAAGCCGCCGCTTCCGCTCGGCGGCTTTCGCGGCACGCCTCGCGAGCGACGCGGCCCATTTCGCAGCGCCCTGTTCCGCACGCCTGCGGGCGTTCTCCGCGACGCGCGCCGCCACGGCGGGGGCGGCTTTTGCCGCGCAAGCGGTCACGTACTCCGCCCATAAATTAAGTGCGGCCGCGCGCTCAGCCTCAAACCCGTACCGCTGATAGATGCGCGCCACGCTGTCGAGAGCCGCGCCGCTGTGGGCGAGTATCTTGTCAGCAACCACGCGTGGGACCTTCAGCGCTGCTAGTCCGCTCGCGATCGATCGTGCACGGCCCAATCGCTCACGGTGCTGTCAGCGTCCAACGTTGGAGAAGCCCGAAATCGGCGCCCTCGTGCCGGATGCGCGCGAGCAGGGGGCGCAGATGATGAAAGCCCGGGGGCCTCGCTTCGCACAATCGCCGCGTCGCCAGGGGACAGAGGGCACGCGAACATATCGGTAGGGCGGGTCCTGAAGGACGGACGCCCCGGAAGGCGTGCGAGCCTGAGAGGTTGGAGCGCCGCCCCCCCGGTGCCGTCGGTCCACTGCTAGCGGCGGCCGGTCCCGGAGCACGGATATCCGCCGACCTCCGGTAGGGACCTGCGGGCCTGTCACCCGAATTCGGGCAGACACAGCCGCTACCACGCACGCTGCGGCCGTTCGGCGGAGAACATGACGGCGCTTCTGATATTCCGCAAAGTCCGGGTAGCATTACCGGGGCATCTGTATGCGCAATCAGGGACCACTAGTCGTCGCGTGGAACAATGGGGCCCACCATCGGACGGGAGCCGGATACGGCTTTAAGATGTCGGCGGCGGATAGGGACGCCTACCTACGCCGCGATTGGGGCACCGTGCAGCTTTATCTGCCGGGCAGCCTCAACCGACCACCGTCAACATCGAAAAAGCCTCCCTTTGGAACGACACCTGTCGGGAGTTGATCAATCGCGAGAGATCGGGATTTGGCTGATCAATCGGGGTCCTCCTTTACGCGCCTTACCTGAAAACGGGGTCAGGTAAGGCGTAGGTAAGCCGTCGGACTTCCCGCTGCTCCTGGCCTCTGCACAGGGAAGGCCGCGCGTGGCGCGGTCAAAGGAACCAGCTCAGACTTCCGACTGTTTGCTCGCCAACCAACAGAATCACCGAGGTCGCGTCATGTGGAGACTCCTGCGTAACATTGCCCTCCTGAAAATGGCTTGGCGACTTTTTCGGCGAAACCGTGGGCGCGCCTAGTCGAACCCATCGAGGCTCCGCTCGCCGGGAATGCCTATGAAGCGCTTGCGACGAGAATGGTTGGCCCAGTATCACGATGTGGGCTGGCGCGTTTCCGGAACGCGACCCCTTTTCACTGAGCTCAGGTTGCCGGATGCGACCGTACGCCTGCTTGATCGGCGCGTGCACCTGAAAGCGCTGGATGAAGCTGGCCGGGCTGCGCGGTCGAGAGGGCCACGAGGAGCGCAAAGAGGAGACCGGCCGCCACGTTGCTCGCCCTCCTGAGCATGTTCGAGATCGCGACGTGGGAGATGGAGTGACCTCGCTCCCTCAACGCCGCCTCGATCGCCCGAAGCGATGCTCCCCGGGCCTTGAGCTTGCAGGCGTGTCGGATCGCAGCCTGCTCGCCCGGTTCGGGCACGAGCTCCCCCTGCTCGCCGAGCCGGAAGCCGAAGGGCACGGCCCCGCCCAGGTATCGGCCGCGGGACCTCTGGTCTCGCTTCACGTCCGCGATCCTCTCCCTGTCCTGTCGCGCTCGGCCTCCGCCACCGCCGACAGGATCGTGAAGACCAGCTTGGAGATGCCGTTGCCGGTCACGTCCCCGCCCAGGTCGATCATGTGGAGGCTGACGCCCCGGTCCTTCAGCCTCGCGAGCACGCGTCAAGGGCAGAGCGGAACATCCGATCCAGCTTCGGCGTGATGACAACGTCCCCCGCCTGCGCCGAGGACAGGAGCTTTCCTCCCTCCGGCCTCTCCGCGATGGGCCTGGAGCCAGAAACGGCCCGCTCGACGAAGACGCGATCGAGCTTGAGGCCGTGCATCATGGCCTAGCCCTGGATGGTACGCTCCTGCGCCCCCAGGCTCTCGCCCTCCTCGGCCTGTCGGTCGGTTGAGACTCGCACATATCCGAAAGCCGCCATCCCGCCCCTCCTGTAACCCTGTAAAGGAGTAGCTCGAGAATGACGCAATGTACACTTGTCAAAGCAGCCTTACGGCATCGGCCGTTTGTGCTGTTGCCCAGGCCCCTTCCGGGCACCGGCCGTACTCTTCCGGCTCATGAGGTGGCCGGAATGCAATCGTTACCG
>JAJFBI010000071.1 GCA_020697385.1 Microvirga sp.
ATAGCGATCGAGTTCCGCTGCACTGCCTGCCGGGATGAGATCCATGGCGCGCAGCCAGTCGGAAAGGCTGCGCCGGACATCGCCCGCGCCCTCCGCGTCTCCATGGACGATGACGGAGAACAGCCGGCCTTCGAGGTGCTTGGGATAATCCCAGCCCTTGAGCTCCATAGCCTTCGCGATGTCGGTCTTCTTGCCCTGGGTCGAGGTCGGGTCCGGGTTGCCGCCATCGGCGCAGACGAGCCGGTCCATCATCAGCTTCAAGGGCGAGGACACCTGATACCAGTTGACCGGCGTGACGACCATCACCCCGTGAGCCTCAACCCATTTCGGGTAGATGTCGTTCATCCAGTCGTGCGTCTGCCCGAGCGAGTAATTGGGATAGCATGAGCACGGCCAGTGGCACAAAGCCGCCGCCGTGGAGAAGCAGGCCTTGCAGGGATGGATGTGGCGTCCGTATTCCGAGGTGAGGCGGCTGAGTTCCAGCACCTCGACCTCGGCGTTCTCCGCGCTCGCGAGAACCTGATGGGCGATCTCCACGAGACGATAGCTCTTGGACATTTCGCCCGGGCACGTGTGTTCGCTGCGGGACGAGGCTGAAATCAGCAGGAAACGCGCCGGCCCGTTCGGGTCCTCATGCCGCTCCTGCGCCACGTCGATGGCGTCCTTCGCGGCGATCCAGTCGACCGCGAGATCATAATCCGGATCGGAAAAGCCAGGGCCGGCCTTGCGGGTTTTCGGACTCTTGCGGTGATGGCTATAGGCGTCCCAGGCCGCATCGGTGATCCGCTGCAATTCGCTCGAAAGCGGCTCGAAGGCCGGGTCCTGAAACTGCTGGAGAAACCGCTTCCGGAACTCGCTTTCGTCGAGGGTCGGATCGGGCGTGCCCTTCCGTGCTTCTGGAGTGGACAAAGCGCAGCTCCTGCGTCGCGGCATGGTTGCCAAGCTTGGAACGCAGGGTATTGATGCCGGTTCCAGTACGGCTCCCATCCCGAACCATCACACTTTGCTTATCGGTTCAAAGCCCTACCTCTCTGCCGCACGATCAACGGAGCAGCCGATGTCGACCATACCCACGATCCGCCTGAACGATGGAAACGCGATGCCGCAACTGGGTTTCGGCGTCTGGCGGGTCTCCAACGAGGACGCCAGGAGCGCGGTCGCTGGGGCCATCGAGGCAGGCTATCGCTCGATCGACACCGCCTCCATCTACGGCAATGAAGAAGGCGTTGGAGAGGCCATCCGCTCGACGCCTGTTGCCCGCGAAGACCTCTTCATCACCACCAAGGTCTGGAACGACCGTCAGGGCTATGACAGCACCCTGCGCGCCTTCGACGAGAGCCTGGCGCGTTTGAGGCTCGAACATGTGGATCTCTATCTCATCCACTGGCCGATGGTGGGCAGCGAGGCCTATCGCGACACTTGGCGGGCGTTGATCAAGCTGCAGCAGGACGGCCGCGCGAAATCCATCGGCGTCTCGAATTTCATGGTGCCGCACCTGCAGCGCGTGATCGACGAGACCGGCGTGACGCCTGCGGTCAACCAGATCGAGCTGCATCCCCGCTTACAGCAGAAGGAGCTGAGCGCCTTCCACAAGGCGAACGGCATCATGACGGAATGCTGGGGGCCGCTCGGCCAGGGCACGATCCTGTCCGAAGAGACCTTCGCCATCATCGGTCGCAAATACAATAAGACGTCTGCTCAGGTCATCCTGCGCTGGCACCTCGACAACGGCTTCGTGGTCATTCCGAAATCCGTGACGCCGTCGCGCATCCGTGAGAACATCGACGTTTTCGACTTCCGCCTCGATGCGGATGACAGGCGCGCCATCGAGGCCCTCGATAGCGCCTCGGGCCGCGTCGGCCCCGACCCGGCTGTGTTTGCCTGATCAAGGCGATCAAGACAACAGGCGGCTCGTCGCCGAGTCGCCCGTTGTCTCGAACTGCCTGGGAGCTTGAGCCTCACCGTCCCATGGGGTTGAACCGCGACGGATCGTCGAGGGGCTCGCGCAGCTCGATCCGATGGCGGCCATAGTCGCGGATCTGCGCCGTCCGGTAGGTTCCGTCCAGATCATCCTGCGGCGGCTGGAGGATGTCGACATTCGCCTCGCCGAGGCGCCTGACCTCAAGGTCGACGTCGGGCACGAGCAAGCTGATGACGGGAACACGGGTCACCTGGACGGAGGCCGTTGACTCAGGCTCCTGCTGGAGGATGTGATCCGCCTCGGAAATCTCGAGCAGAAAGCCGCTGCGCTCCAGCACCGCCTTGCGGCCTGCCACGAGGTTCTGGCTGTCCAGAAGCCGGAAGCCGAGCTTGTCCCGATACCACCTGACGCTCTCGTCGAAGTCCGGGGTGCGGAGTGAAGCCGAGCTTGGAGGAGGCTCGCTGTTCGCTGCCGCCGGCGACAGGGCCGAGAGGCTGAGGCAGGCCATGGCCAGCTGGACCGCGAGGAGAACCCTCCGGCCTTTCGAAAGAGTGGATTGTCCTGCGCTCACGTCTCGATCCTCGCTCAGAGCATCGTGCGGAAAAGTGGATCCGGTTTTCCGCTCCGAACGATGCTCTCATCCATAAGGAAGCATCGGATCCGACCCCAAAAGTGCAACTCCACCTTTGGGTCCGATGCTTCAGCCAGCTATCGCTTAGCCGTATACACATGAACGCACAGAGCGGCAGATCGTTTGACTAGGGGCTAGCTATGCAGTCAGATCATTCCTGGACGAGCTTGAGCAGAAGAGCCGACAGCTGGCCGGCCTCCTTGTCGGTGAGCTTCGCGCTGATGAAGCGGTTGATCGCCGCGCCATAGACACTCCACATCCGCCATTGAAGAGCCTTGCCCTCCTCGGTGATCTCGATCAGCTGGCGCCGCTTGTCGCCCGGGAACGGGATGCGGCACACCAGCCCCTCCTTCTCCATGCGGTCGAGCAGCCGAGAGAGGTTGTACTGCTCAAAGAGCACGGCCTCCTCGATCTCGCGTGGTGTGAGCCGGCCTTCCGGTCCTCGTTTCAGCTCAAGCAGCACGTCGTACCAATGCAGGGACGGGAAGCCGGCCCTCTTCAGCTCCGCCTCGATCCGCCCCACCACCGTGCGCTCCGCCCGTATGAGTCGGCCCCAGGCCCTGATGACGGCTGCAGATGGCTCCGGAACTGGTTCTTGCATCGCGGCAAACCCTCCCCGTTTTTAATGCAATTGCATCGATGTTGACAACTTCATGCACCTGCATCAATTCATATGCACCTGCATGGAGATTTGCAATGTCACAGGCTCACCCAACCAGTTCCGATTACGCCGCCCTTCTTCTCAGGGTATCGCTGGGCATCATGTTCATCGCCCACAGCCTCATCCTGAAATGGATGACCTTCACGCTCGCCGGCACGGCGCAGTACTTCCAGTCCCTCGGCCTGCCCGGCGCCCTCGCCTATGCGACCTTCTGGGCCGAGTTGATCGGCGGCATCCTGCTCGTGCTCGGCGTCCAGAGCCGCTGGGTTGCGCTTGGCCTCCTGCCGGTCCTGTTCGGAGCTGCCTGGGTCCATATCGGCAACGGCTGGGTCTTCTCAGGCACAGGCGGCGGCTGGGAATATCCGCTCTACCTGATCGTGCTCTCTGTTGCTCAAGCCCTTCTCGGCGACGGGGCCTATGCCCTGAAGCCCTCCCGCCCGCTCTCCCTTTCCCCTGCCCCCGCGCTTAAGACCGCGGCTTAATTCAATCTCGGAGAAACATCATGAAGCTCTATTATTATCCTGGCGCCTGCTCGCTCGCTCCTCACATCGTTGCCCGCGAGGCCGGCATTGGCCTTACCCTCGAGAAGGTCGATCTCGCCAACCGTACCACCGAGACCGGCGCGAACTACCTTGCTGTCAACCCGAAGGGCTATGTTCCGGCCCTCGGCCTGCAGGACGGCTCCGTGCTGACCGAGGCCAGCGCCATCATCCAGTACTTGGCAGACAACCAGGCCAACGCGGACCTCGCGCCCGCTCACGGCACCATGGAGCGCTACCGCCTGCTGGAATGGCTCGGCTTCATCAGCACGGAAATCCACAAGGGCTTTGGCCCTCTCTGGAACCCGACCACCCCGGATGCCGTGAAGGCCGCCACGAAAGAGCGCCTCGCGACCCGCTTCGCCCTGCTCGACGAGACGCTCGGCAAGCAGCCCTTCCTCACAGGTGACAAGTTCACCATTGCCGACGCCTACCTCTTCACGGTGGTGAACTGGACAAATTTCCACGGAATCGACATCTCGTCTTTCCCGAACCTGCAGGCATTCCAGGCCCGGGTCGCCTCCCGCCCGAGCGTGCAGCAGGCGCTTGAGGCCGAAGGGCTGACGAAGAAGGCAGCCTGAAGCTGATCTAAAAGATCCAAACAACAAAAAAGCCCCGGAGAAATCCGGGGCTTCTTATTTTCAGGCTGTGGTGCCTGGACTTCTTAGAAGTCCATGCCGCCCATGCCGCCCATGCCGCCGCCGCCCGGCATTGCCGGACCGTTGTCGCGCTTGGGAGCCTCGGCAACCATGGCTTCGGTGGTGACGAGCAGGCCGGCCACGGAAGCGGCGTCCTGCAGAGCCGTGCGGACCACCTTCGCCGGATCGACGATACCGGCCTGGAGCATGTCCACGAACTCTTCCGTCTGAGCGTTGAAGCCGAAGGTGTCGGAGCCCGTGTTGTCGTTGATCTTGCCGACAACGATGGAGCCTTCGACACCGGCGTTCTCGGCGATCTGACGGATCGGAGCCTCAAGAGCGCGCAGGACGATTTTGATACCGGCCTGGACGTCCGGGTTGTCGGTCGTGAGCTTCGCAACCGCACCCTTGGCGCGCAGCAGAGCCGTGCCGCCGCCGGGGACGATGCCTTCTTCCACCGCAGCGCGGGTGGCGTTCAGAGCGTCGTCAACGCGGTCCTTCTTCTCCTTGACCTCGATCTCGGTCGCGCCGCCGACGCGGATCACCGCGACGCCGCCTGCGAGCTTGGCCAGACGCTCCTGCAGCTTCTCACGGTCGTAGTCCGAGGTCGTCTCCTCGATCTGCGCCTTGATCTGGCCAACGCGAGCCTCGATGTCGGCCTTCTGGCCGGCGCCGTCGATGATCGTGGTGTTCTCCTTCTCGATGCGAACGCGCTTGGCGCGGCCGAGCATCGGGAGCTGCACGGTTTCGAGCTTGATGCCGAGGTCTTCCGAGATCGTCTGACCGGCGGTCAGGATCGCGATGTCTTCCAGCATGGCCTTGCGGCGATCACCGAAGCCCGGAGCCTTGACGGCAGCGATCTTCAGGCCGCCACGGAGCTTGTTGACCACGAGGGTGGCGAGAGCCTCGCCCTCAACGTCCTCGGCGATGATGAGGAGCGGCTTGCCGGTCTGAACAACAGCCTCGAGGATCGGCAGCATGGGCTGGAGCGAGGAGAGCTTCTTCTCGTGAATGAGGATGTAGGGGTCCTCAAGCTCGGCCACCATCTTCTCGGCGTTGGTGATGAAGTACGGCGAGAGGTAGCCGCGGTCGAACTGCATGCCCTCGACGACGTCGAGCTCGGTCTCGGCGGTCTTGGCTTCCTCGACGGTGATGACACCCTCGTTGCCGACCTTCTGCATGGCATGGGCGATCATCTCGCCGATGTCCTTGTCGCCGTTGGCCGAAATCGTGCCGACCTGAGCGACCTCGTCGGAGGACTTCACCTTCTTGGCGCGGGACTGGATGTCCTTCACGGCCTCGGCGGTGGCAAGATCGATGCCGCGCTTGAGGTCCATGGGGTTCATGCCGGCGGCAACCGCCTTGGCGCCTTCGCGGACGATGGCCTGGGCGAGGACGGTAGCAGTCGTGGTGCCGTCACCGGCGATGTCGTTGGTCTTCGAGGCCACTTCGCGCACCATCTGGGCGCCCATGTTCTCGAACTTGTCGGCGAGTTCGATCTCCTTGGCGACGGTGACGCCGTCCTTGGTGATGCGCGGAGCGCCGAACGACTTCTCGATCACCACGTTGCGGCCCTTGGGGCCCAGCGTGACCTTCACCGCATCGGCGAGGATGTCGACGCCGCGCAGCATCTTGTCACGGGCATCGGAAGAAAACTTAACGTCTTTGGCAGCCATGGGCTTAGCCTCCAGTTAAATTGGAAAATCTGTGATGGGTTCGTGGCTCGATTAGCCGACAATGCCCATGATGTCGGATTCCTTCATGATCAGGAGATCCTGACCGTCGACACGCACCTCGGTGCCGGACCACTTGCCGAACAGGACGCGGTCGCCGGCCTTCGACGATCTCGCCCTCTTGCGGCTTCTCCTTGGCGGTATCCGGGATGATGATGCCGCCAGCCGTCTTCTCTTCGGCTTCGATGCGGCGGACGACAACACGGTCGTGCAGCGGACGGAACTTCATGGAACTTCCCCTTTGACTGTTGGTACAGCCCCTTTGGCCGCACCCTGGTCTTACGGCTGTTAGCACTGTTCGTTGACGAGTGCTAACGCTGGCCGCGAGATAGTCATAAGGCTGGAGGGAGTCAAGGTATCTGCCTAAAGGTTAGGCTCAGAAAGAGGCCTTGACGCCGTATAGGGGCGGGTCATGATCTTTTTATGACCGATCTGGAAACCATCGGCAGAAGCTGTTTTGCCCTTCACGCCCGCATGACGGCGCGGCTCCTGAGCCGCACCTACGAGGCGGCCCTACGCCCATTGGGCCTCAAGCTGCCCCAGTTCGGCATCCTGGGCGCCATCGGGCATGGAACGACCGCGTCCGAGACCGTCCTGGCCGAGCGCCTGGGACTGGAGCGCACCACTCTTGTGCGCAACCTGAAGCTTCTGAACCAGAACGGCTGGATCGAGCCCCTCCCGGGCGAAGGTCGCGGCCTGCGGCACCGGCTGACCCCGGCAGGGCAGGCCATCCTGGAGGCTGCCATTCCCCTCTGGCAGCAGGCCCAGGCCCAAGTGGAATCTCGGCTCAAGGACATGGAGGGGGATGAAGCCCGCAGGGCCATGCGCGCCCTGAGAAAGGCCTCTCATTCTCCGTAAAAGCCATTGCAGGATCTCGCTCCTTCCCATACCGTGTATATGCACAGATGGGAGAGAGCGATGCTTGAGCGGGTTCATGGAATCGTATCGCGGGATGTGCTGACGGCCGAGTCGGGCCTCGCCTTCCTGCGCGGGATGCTGGAGGGCCGCCATCCGGCGCCGCCCTTCTCTCGCTCGACCAACGTCTACATGATCCAGGCTGAGGAAGGCCGGGTGGTCTTTGAGGGAGAGCCGACGGAAAGCTTCTTCAACCCACTCGGCACGATCCATGGCGGCTGGACCTCGGCCATTCTCGACAGCGCCATGGCGTGCGCCGTCCACACGACCCTTGCTGCGGGCCAGGGCTATACGACGGTCGAGATGAAGCTCAACTTCGTCCGCCCGATCCTGCCGAACATGGGCAAGGTCACCTGCGAGGGCGTTCTGATCCATCGCGGAGGGACGCTCGCCACCTCCGAGGGCAAGCTGTTCGACGCCAAGGGGCGCCTTCTCGCCCACGGCACCGAGACCTGCATGATCTTCGGTGCAGCAGCGCAGAAAGCTGCCTAGGGCATCGGACCCAAAAGTGGACTTGCACTTTTGGGATCCATCCGATGCTCAGCCCCTAAGCTAGCGCTTCGACGTCATCGCAGCCGCGGCCACGATGAGAAGGCCGCCGCCGAGGGTCGCCCAAGTGGGGATTTCGCTGAACACCCCATAGCCGATCAGCACCGCCCAGATCAGCGCGGTGTATTCGAGCGGGGCCAGACGCGCCGCCTCGGCCTTGGCATAGGCGGTCACCATGAGCATGTGGCCCATGAAGCCCAAGAGCCCCATGAGCATGAACCAGCCCAGATGCATGAGATCGAGCGGCTGCCAGACGAAGAGCGCGAAGGGCGCCACGAGAACCGCCGGGCCGATATTCTGGAAAACCACGATGTGCAGGAACTTGTCGCGCTGGGCCCGTTGGCGCAGCAGCACGAGGCTGAGCGCATAGGTCACCGCCGATGTCAGCGCTGCGGCGACACCGGTCCAGGACCGCGCAGAATTGGCTTCCTCGGTTTGGCCTAGGACGACGATGAGCGTTCCGGCAAACCCGATGGCAATGGCCCCGATGATCCGGATATCCACCCGCTCCTTCAGCATCAGGAGCCCGAAAAGGGCGATGAACATGGGTGAGAGGAAGGACAGGACGAGGGTTTCGGCCAGGGGCAACTGGCCCAGCGCATAGAAGAAGCTGACGGCCGTGACCACAGCGATGACGGACCGGAACGCATTGGCAATCACCGTCTCGCGGCTCGGCCAGCCAGGTTGCATGACGGACACGACGGCCGCCACGATGAGCGAGCCGCAGGCGAAGCGCAGGAAGGCCACCTGGAAGATCGGGTAATAGGCGGCCATTCCCTTAATGACCGCATCCATGATGGACAGAACTGCGATGCCCGAGGCTGCCCGCAGAGCAGGACCGAATTTCATGATGTCACGACGATGTGAAGAGCAGCGTCCGGGATGAGCGCAGCCGAAGCGAAGGCTCTTACAGCACTTTCCTCAACCCTTCACGCTTCTTTCTCGCCGGATCGACAGGAAAGCGGTCCTGAGGCTCATACATAAATTCATGACAGCTTGGCGGAAACAAAAGCCGCGCTTGTCGTTATTTAGCAAAACACAGCTACAGGATACGTCAATGCGCGTTTGGATCCCTTGCTCTGCAATGCTTTTGGCCGCCCTTCTGCCCGCTGCAGCCTCAGCCCAGCCGATGGGCGGTGCCGGACAGTTCTACGGCAACACCTACGTGTCGTCGCAATACGACTATTACCCATACGCGCAGACTCAGGACGGCTATGCGGAAAATTATCCGCGCGCCACGCGCCCCGCGTCCCGCACCCAGATCTATCGCACCGAGCGCACCACCGGCTACCCGTATGATGTGCGCTCCACCGGCAGCGTCGTCGCCTCCTTGCCGCAGGATTACGGCAACGGCACCGGCTACGACAACAGCATCGATTACGCCATCTCGCCGGAATTCCAGCGCCAGATCGTGTCCTATCAGGGCAGAGAGCGCCCTGGCACGATCGTGGTCGATACCAACAACAAGTTCCTCTACCTCGTGCAGGACGGTGGCCGCGCCATCCGCTACGGCATCGGCGTCGGCCGCGAAGGCTTCGAGTGGAGCGGGCGCCAGACCGTTTCCATGAAGCGCGAATGGCCGTCCTGGCGTCCGCCGGCCGAGATGATTCGCCGCCGCCCCGACCTTCCCCGGTTCATGGAAGGTGGCCCCGACAATCCGCTTGGCGCCCGCGCTCTGTATCTCGGCTCTTCGCTCTATCGCATCCACGGCACCAACGAGCCGCACACCATCGGGCAGGCTGTTTCTTCGGGCTGCATCCGCATGCTCAACGACGACGTGGTTGACCTCTACAACCGCGTGAAGGTTGGCGCGAACGTGATTGTGCTCTGATCGCACGAAGGCGGATCACAGACTCCCTACGATGGCCGGGCTTGACCCGGCCATTCTCTTTTGAAGGTCACGCGCCTGCCCTGCAGCAAGCGAAGTCACATCGCAGGCAAGAGCTATTTAAGCCCAATCGCCCTCGTCTCCGCCATCGCCGCCGAAATCGGCGAAGTTCTGACCGGAATCCTGACTGCCCTGGTCCTGGTAGAGCGAGTCCGTGATGCCCGCATTGCCGGCGTCAGTAGCCTGATCGGCGCCTCCGAGGCCAGCCGCAGACGCCACATCGCTCGCCGGATTGTTGTCGCCGCTGAAAGCACTCGTCAGGGCATTGGCGATCATCATGCCACCGGCAACGCCAGCCGCCGTCGAAAGCGCCGTTCCCAGGAACCCACCTCCGCCGCCGCGCTGCATCGCGCCGCCCCAGGGTCCCGAGGCGCCGCCCATCATGCCGCCCTGAGGGCGGCCGTGATGCTGTTGCTGATGATGGGGCTGAGACTGACCCCAGGGTGAAGCCTGACGCGCCGGCGGAGTGTTGTAGGCCGGCCCGGGCGGGCGGGAGCCGCCGCCGAAGATGCTGGAGAGGAAACCGCCCTGTTGCGGCCGCCGGCTTGCCTGATCGAGCTCGGCGCGCAGGTGCTCATTCTCGGCCTGAAGATTGGCGAGCGCCTGCTCCTGCACGTAGACCGCCTGCGCCATCGCGTAGGGCGCATAGGGCTGCTCGCGCAGCTTCTCGGCAATGAAGCGCTCGGCCTCGGGATCGCGCGGCTGGTTCGCCACCTGTTCGAGCCGTCGGAAGATGTCGCTGATGACCTGGCGTTCCTGATCGTTCATGGCAAGCCTCCTTACAGTGAATGTTGGAGACAGATGTAAGCATGGCCATCGGGTTTGTTAGGGGTGCGCGAGGCCAAGCCTGCGCATATTGCGCAAGGCATGTGGTGCGATGGTTTCCAATTCCAGGAGGTCACGCCATGCGGCCCCATGCACCTCCCGCAGGTCAGGGCGGACAGTGTTCCCCTCCTCCGCCCTCACCAAATAGCGGATGTCGTGATGCCAATGCTCGGGCTCGCCGCGTTCAGGGCGGGCGGGAATGCGGTGGCTGTCGACGTCGATGGGCAGACCGGATGCACGATGCCAGGCATCGACCACAAGCCCCTCCATCCCGGTCTCCTCCAGGGCTTCGCGCAACGCCGATACTGCCAAATCCTCCGGCGCCTCGTAATGCCCGCCGGGCTGGAGCCAGCGGTCGAGGGAGCGGTGATGGATCAGCAGGATTCTTTCTCCCCTTGGGTCAAGGATGAACGCCGATGTGGTGACATGGCCGGGAAAGGTGCGGCGGGAATGAATGTCATCCCCATTGGCGATCTGACGCCGTAGGAGAGCATAACGTTCCTCAGGCACATCGAACGCACTCGCATACCGGTCCAGAATCGTCTTGACCTGCTCCCGGAAAGCCGTGGCGTCGAAGCTCGGAGATGTGCTCTCCACCGCCGCTCAACCTTTCATCACCTGGGCGAAAACGTCCTTATAGTCCGGATGCCAGCGCGACAGGGGCGGACGATTCTCGATGATGTCCTCGGCGGCCCAGCGGATGCGCTTCTCGTCCATCTCCCGCGTGGTCTCGTTATCCGGGCACAGCACGTAGAAATCGCCTCGCTCCAATGCCGGCAGCAGGAAATCGATGACCTGCTCCGGAGCCCAGGCACCGGCAGGTTTTTCGGAGATGCCTCTGGCCTTGGTGAAGCCCGTATAGACGAAGCCCGGGATGAGCAGATGCGCCGTCACTTGGGCCTCGGGCGTGTTGCGCAATTCGTGCGCCAGCGCCTCGGTCAAGACCTTCACGCCGGCCTTCGATACGTTGTAGGCCGTATCGCCCGGCGGCGTGGTGATGCCCTGCTTTGAACCGGTATTGATGATAGCGCATGGGCTCCCCTGCTCGATCATCGCGGGGGCGAAAGCCTGAACGCCGTTGATCACGCCCCAGAGGTTCGTTTCCAGAATGGCCCGCCAGCGCTGCGGATCGCCGAGGACCTGTCCGCCGCCCTCAGTGCCGGCATTGTTCATCAGCACGGCGACCTCGCCGAAAGCCGCATAGACCCTGTCCTTCAAGCGCTCGACCTCCTCGCGCCGGCTCACGTCGGTTGCGACGGCCAGAACGTTGTCCGGACTGCCGGCAACGCCTTCCACCTCCTCGGCGCTGCGTTGGAGAGCCTCGCCTTCGAGATCCGCAAGGCAGACCTTCATTCCTAAACCTGCGAAGCGCTTGGCAGCCGCAAGCCCGATACCGCTGGCGGCTCCGGTGATGACGGCAACACGATTAGGGGTGATTGCTGGATGCTCGGCCATCGTTGCGATCCTTCGTTTCGGCATCGGAGCCGATGAGGTTCCGTCATGGACCCAAATTGGCGCACCTTGGATCATTCGCCAAGGCGCGCACCGTATGGACGGCATGCGTCCGCGGTAAGACGCCCGTTGGAAAAAGAAAAGCCCCGCATTGCTGCGGGGCTTTGGAGGTAACTTGATTATTCGGCGTCCGGCGATTTCAGAGGCCGGACATTGGTCTCGACCTCTTCCTCGTCGAAGAGGGACGGATCGTCCTCCTGCGTGTCGAGGCGGGTTCTCTTGCGCAAAGCCACGTATTTCTTCTGGATCTTGGTGCGGCTCTCGCGGGCGATCTCAAGGGCCCCCTGAATGAGCGAGCGCTCGGCCTTCTCGTTCTGCAACTCCTCCGTGAGGCGCCGGTTGGCGGCCTCCAAGGTGCTGCGATCCTGCTCGAAGCGCTTGGTGAGCTGATCGATGCGCTCGGAGAGGCTTGCTACCTTGTTGTCGGAGCTTTCGATCTGGAAGTCCTTGGCCGCGATGGCCTTGCCCAGCATCTCGACGCGCTCCTGCAGCTCGATGCGCGAGCGCTGGAGCTCGTTGACCATGGCCACCTGACGCTCGACCTCCTGCTGCGTCGCCTCCAGGCGACGGTCGAGGGTGTTCTTCTCGATGGTGGTCTCTTTCAGATTGCGCTCGACGCCGCGCAGCGCCTCGTTCTTGTCGCGCAGCTGGTCGCGGGTGTGGGCCAGGATCTTGTCGGTGGCCGAAAGACGTGAGGTCAGGCCCTCGATCTTCATGTCGAGCGAGGAGAGATCGGCCTGGTGAGCAGAGCGCTCGGAATCGATCTGAGTTTCCAGGCGCTGGCGCAGCACCTGCTCGGCCATGAGCTTGGTCTCGAGCTCCGAGGCGCGCTGGCGGGTGGATTCGAGCTGCGTTTCCATCTCGCTATAGCGGTTGCCAAGGCTGGAGAGACGGTAATTCTGCTCTTCGGCCACCTTCTGCAGGCGCTTGACCTCGTGATCGAGCAGCCCATTGCGCTCGCGGGTCTCGATGAGCTCCCGCTCGGCGCGGGCCACGGTCTGGTCGGCCTCCTGCGCTTCGAGGCGCAGCGCCTGGTTTTCTTCCGTGATGTTGCGGGCGCGCTCGGTCTCGATGGCGAGCTGGTTCTCAAGGTCGGCGACAATCGCCTCCTTGTCCTTCACGTTCAGGCGCAGGTCCTCGACGAAGCTGTCCTGCTCGCGGATTTTCGACTCGGCCTTGCGCAGTTGCGAGACTGCCGCGTTGAGATCATCCACCGTCCGGGCATGGACACTGCCGAGATCCCCCAGCTCCCGGCGCAGGGACTGGGCGGTCTCGGTCTCCTGCCTGAGCACCGCCTCGGTCTCGAGGAGCCGCGACTGGAGCTGTGGATAGTGCCGAATCAGTTCGGTCACCGGCTCGTTCAGGAGGGCAAAATCCTCCTTGAGGCTGCGAAGCTCCTCCAGCCGGTCAATCATGTTGGCGAAGCGGACGCGGATCAGCTCGTTCTTCTGACCGACGGAATCGAGCATGCCGTTGGGCCGGACGATGACTGGCTCGGCCTTTTCCGGCACAGCGGCAGCCGCAACGGCAGGGGCGACAGCCGTTCCACCGCTCTGCGGCGGCGGCAGAAGCGCAGGCTCGGCCTCATCGGGCCTTTTGCCAAAACGATTCCTGAAAGACGTCCATCCCGAAGACATGATGCCGGCCCTTACGCCTTGAAATTCACACTTTCCTAACTTTTAACCCAGCCGGGCGCAGTTTGGAAACAAAATTTCGTTGCGTAAGAGTGTAGCAGCCTCACTCTGCCGCGATGGTTAACGGCTGCCCGAGGCGCTTGCCGAAGCCCGCCCCCTCCAGGATTTCCGGCATGGGGCCGCCGGTGGCCCAGTCGAGAAGCTCGACCGTATGGACGATTGGGATCTCGGTGCCCTTCCCGATCTGGGTCATGCAACCGATATTGCCGGTGGCGATGAGGTCGGGCTTGGTGCGCTCGATGTTGGCGACCTTGCGGGCCCGGAGCTGGGCGGCAATCTCCGGCTGGAGCAGGTTGTAGGTGCCGGCCGAGCCGCAGCAGATATGCCCTTCCGGCACGTCCTTCACGGTGAAGCCCGCCTTCTTCAGAAGGGTCTTCGGCTCTGTCCGAATGGCTTGGCCATGCTGCATGGAGCAGGCGGAGTGATAGGCCACCACCAGATCCGTCTCGCGCACCGGCTCCATGAGCGTCAGGGACGTGACATATTCGGTGATGTCCTTGGCGAGCGCGGACACCCGGGCCGCCTTCTCGGCATAGTCCGGGTCTTCCCGGAACATGAAGCCGTAATCCTTGATCGTAGTGCCGCAGCCGGACGCCGTGATGACGATGGCGTCCAAACCCTCTCCGTCCATCTCGGCGATCCAAGCGTCGATGTTGCGCTTGGCGAAGGCGTGGCTGTGCTCGTCCCGGCCCATGTGGTGGACGAGAGCGCCGCAGCACCCCTCCCCCTTCGGCTGGACCACATCGACTCCGTGACGGTTGAGGAGCCGGATGGCGGCCTCGTTGAAGCCCGGCTTGAGCACCGGCTGGGCACAGCCGGACAGAATCGCAACGCGGCCCCGGCGCTCGCCGTGTGCCTTGTAGGTTCCGGGCTGGTCGAAGGGCGTGCGGGCCGGCAGCCGCACGGGCGCCAGCTCGATCATGGCCTGCAGGCGATTGCCCAGCAGCGGCAGCGCACCGATCATTCCCTTGAAGGGCTTGGCCAGCATCGCGGCGCCAAGGGCAAAGCGGAAGCGGTTCGGATAGGGCAGCACAGTGGCGAGAACCCAGCGCAGGAGCCGGTCATGCCAGGGCCGCGTGTAGGTGGCCTCGATATAGGCGCGGGCATGATCGACGAGATGCATGTAATGCACGCCGGACGGACAGGTGGTCATGCAGGACAGGCACGAGAGGCAGCGGTCGATGTGCTTGACCACCTCGGGAGACGCGGGCTTCCCGCTCTCCAGCATGTCCTTCATCAGGTAGATGCGCCCGCGCGGCGAGTCGAGCTCGTCGCCAAGCAGCAGATAGGTCGGGCAGGTGGCGGTGCAGAATCCGCAATGAACGCAGGTGCGGAGAATCTTCTCCGACGCTGCCATGGCGGGATCTTTCAATTGATCGGGCGTGAAATTGGTTTGCATGATTTTATCTCAGATCGCCCCTTGCCACCGGTTGATGGCGTCAATGGGATGGATCAGCATGATGATGTTCAGGATCAGGTTGTCGCGGATCCAAAACCCGACGAAGGCTTCCATGATCAACGCCACAAGAACCGTCAGCCAGACGGGCCAGAGTCGCGCCAGCACGAACCCGACGATCATGGCGGCAATGTCAAAAACCGAGTTGATGACGCTGTCGCCATAGTAATCGAGGGCGATGGTCGTTGCACGATAGCGGTCGATGATCGCGCTGGTGTTCTCGGCGATCTCCCACGCCGCCTCCAGCCCGATGGCGAGCAGAAGCGCAACGCCGAAGGAAAGCGCCCTGCCCCTCAGGAGGCCGAGCAGCCAGGCGCCGCAATAGAACAGAAAACCGTGGATGACATGGGATGGCGTGTACCAATCGGTCAGGTGCTGCGAGTTGCCGGAATCCTTCACAGTCCCGTGCCACAGCTCGACCGTGCCGCAGGTACAGATCGGGGTGCGGCCCATGGCCAGAAGAATGGCGGCGGTCAACGCAATGAGCGCAAGGGCGAGCCCGATCAAGAGCGGGGGCCGCATGCCTTGCGATGCTTTAGGCCGAAGAGTCAGAGAAGCCGTCCCTGCCATGTCAGATCCCCGCATACATCCGGCCTGGATTGAGAATTCCGGACGGATCGAAGGACGCCTTGATCCCGCGAGTCAGCGTCATCAGCGCGTCGGATTGCGGCTCGAACACGTCGAGGGTTGAGCGAACTTCCGTGGGAGCCCGTACGAGGGTGGCGTGGCCGCCATAGGTTCTGGTGGCTTCCCGCAGGACCGAAGCACCAGCATCGCCGTCGACAGGGGTCGAAATCCAGACGAGGCCGCCGCCCCAGTCGTAGAACCATT